>VGRW01000019.1 GCA_016875225.1 Deltaproteobacteria bacterium | reverse complement strand
CTTCGTCGATGAAGAAGGTCACGTCCGAACGATCCAGAGCGTCGCTGATATATACCGGAAGCAACAAACCCTGGTGTTGCTCGTACCCCTTGAAATCGCCTCTCTCACCCATCCTCGCCATGCTAGCGCGCGAGAGAGTCTTGGGTCAGGCTCCTAGGAGAGCCGAACGCGGCGGGCGCGGCAAGGGTCGCCGCCTCGGTTGCGGCGGCCGCCGTCGGGCGCTTACGATACCGCCGCCCCGCCAGACCGGCGCGTGGCCCCGTCGGAGGACCTCGCCTTGGAGAATCTCGAAACGTTTCGCGCCGAGATCGGCAAGTGGCTCGAAGCGAACTGCCCGCCGTCGATGCGCAAGCCGCTCGGCTCCGAAGAAGACGTGAACTGGGGCGGACGCAACAAGGTCTACACGAACCCCGAGGAGAAGCTCTGGCTCGACCGCATGGCCGCGCGCGGCTTCACGGCGCCGACCTGGCCGAAGGAGTACGGCGGCGGCGGGCTCTCGAAGCCCGAGGCGCGCGTGCTGGCCGAGGAGCTGCGCCGGCTGCACTGCCGCCCGGCGCTGAACAGCTTCGGCCTGACCATGCTCGGTCCCGTGCTGCTCCAGTACGGAAACGAGGAGCAGAAGCGCGAGCACCTGCCGAAGATCGTGCGCGGCGAGATCCGCTGGTGTCAGGGCTATTCCGAGCCCGGCGCCGGCTCCGACCTGGCGGGTCTGCAGACGCGCGCCGAGGACAAGGGCGACCACTACCTGGTGAACGGCCAGAAGATCTGGACCTCCTACGCGAACTACGCGGACTGGATCTTCTGCCTGGTGCGCACCAACCCGACCGCGCCCAAGCACGACGGAATCAGCTTCCTGCTCTTCGACATGGCGTCGCCGGGCGTCTCGGTCTCGCCGATCAAGCTGATCAGCGGCTCCTCGCCGTTCTGCCAGACGTTCTTCCAGGACGTGAGAGTCCCCAAGAAGAACCTGGTCGGGAAGGTCGACGGCGGCTGGACGATCGCGAAGGCGCTGCTCCAGCACGAGCGCGAGATGATCGCCGGAATGGGCCTGGGCGGCGGCGGGGGAAGCGCCGCGTCGCTCGAGCAGCTCGCGAAGGAGTACTGCGGCAGCGAGGGCGGCCGCATCGCCGACGCGGCGATCCGCGATTCCGTCGCGCAGCACCTGATGGACACGCGCTGCTTCGTCACGTCTCTGCGCCGCTCCGGCGACGAGGCGAAGTCGGGTCAGGGACCGGGCGCGGCATCGTCGATGTTCAAGCTCTACGGCACCGAGCTGAACAAGCGCCGCTGCGAGCTGCTCGTGAAGGTGCTCGGCTCGCAGGCGCTCGGCTGGGAGGGCGCCGGCTTCAATCCCCGTGAGCTCGGCACCACGCGCGAGTGGCTGCGCTCGAAGGGCAACTCGATCGAGGGCGGGACGTCCGAAGTGCAGCTCAACGTGATCGCAAAGCGCGTTCTCGGTCTTCCGGACTGAGCGCGGTCGGAGAGGAATCCACCATGTCACTGGCACTTTCGGAAGAGCAGGAGCTGCTGCGAAACACCGCGCGCGAGTTCATCGCCGAGCACTCGCCCGTGAAGGAGCTGCGCCGCCTGCGCGACGAGCAGGATCCGGTCGGCTTCTCGCGCCCGCTGTGGAAGCAGATGGCGGAGCTCGGTTGGGCGAGCATCGTCCTGCCCGAGGATCTCGGCGGCGCGGGGCTCGGCTACGCCGAGCTCGGCATCGTTCTCGAGGAGTGCGGCCGCACGCTCGCGGCGACGCCGCTGGTCGCGACCTCGCTGCTCGGCGCGAACGCCGTCCTGCTCGGAGGCAACGAGCTGCAGCGCAAGGAGATCCTGCCCGCCGTCGCCAAAGGCGAGCGGATCCTCGCGCTCGCGCTCCAGGAAGGGTCGCACCACGCGCCGTACGCGGTCGCGACGCGCGCCGAGGCGAGCGCGAGCGGCTGGCGCCTCACCGGGCGCAAGAGCTTCGTGCTCGACGGGCACGTGGCGGACCAGATCGTCGTGGTCGCGCGGACCTCCGGGAGCTCCGGAGAGCGCGACGGCCTGTCGCTCTTCCTCGTGCCCAAGGCGGCGCGCGGGCTCGAGGTCACGCGCACGATCATGGTCGACGGCCGCAACGCCGCGAACCTCGGTTTCGAAGGTGTCGAGCTCGATCGCGCGGCCCTGCTCGGCGCCGAGGGGCGCGGCGCGGACGTGCTCGATCGCGTGCTCGATCTTGCGGCGGTGGGGCTCTCGGCCGAGATGCTCGGCACGCTCGCGGAGGCCTTCGAGCGCACGATCGCCTACCTGAAGGAGCGCAAGCAGTTCGGCGTGCCGATCGGCTCGTTCCAGGCGCTGAAGCACCGCGCGGCGAACATGTTCGTCGAGGTCGAGCTCTCGCGCTCGATCGTGCTCGACGCGCTGCGCGCGATCGACGAGGGCCGCGCCGACCTGCCGCAGCTCGCGAGCATCGCCAAGGCGCGCGTCTCCGACGCGATCCACCTGATCGGCAACGAGGCCGTGCAGATGTTCGGCGGGATCGGCGTCACCGATGAGGAAGAGATCGGCCTGTTCCTGAAGCGCGCGCGCGTCGCGGAGCTCACGCTGGGCGACGCGGCCTTCCACCGCGCCCGCTTCGCCGCGCTCGCGGGGTTCTAGGACCCGTGTCTCCGGCCCGGCCGGGAAGCGAAAAACCTGCTCGCCTCGCCCGTACGCGCTCGCGTACGATCGGGCGCGTGACCGCCCCTCCGCTCTCGCACGTTCGAGTCGTCGACCTGACCGACATCCGGGGCGCGCTCGCCGGGCGAATGCTCGCGGACCTCGGCGCCGACGTGATCAAGGTCGAGCCCCCCGGCGGCGACCCCGGCCGGCTCGTGCCCCCGTTCGCGGGCGACGAGGCGGCGCCGGACGGCTCCCTGCCGTTCCTGTTCCGCAACGCGAACAAGCGCGGCGCGGTGATCGACCTCGGGTCCTCCTCCGGGCGGGAGCGACTGACACAGCTCTGTGATGGGGCGGACCTCTTGATCGAGAACTTCTCGCCCGAGCGCCGCGCCCGGCTTGGGCTCGAGCCTGCGGCCGTGCGCGCGCGGCACCCGGAGCTGGTGCACGTGGCGGTGGGTGACTTCGGGCTCAGCGGCCCGCGCGCGAGCTGGCGCGCCGAGCCGCTGGTCGCCTTCGCGGCGTCCGGAGCGCTGCATCCGTGCGGCTTTCCGGAGCTGCCGCCGTGCGCGCTGCCGGGCTATGCCGCGCACGACTGCGCCTCGATCTACGCCGCGCTCGGCGCGGTGGCGGCGCTGCTCGACCGCGCGCGCCACGGAGAGGGACAGACCGTCGAGGTGTCGGTGCAGGAGGCCGCGCTGCACGGGATGAACCCGTGGTCCGTTCCGCTCGAGGACTACGCGCGCCGCTACCCGATCCTGCCCAAGGCGCCGCCGCGAAACGCGGACGGCACCTATCTGGTGCTGGAGGCGGCCGATGGGCACGTGCGCGTCCTGCCCGGCACCGTGCGCCACTGGCGCGCGTTCCTCGAGCTGCTCGGCCGACCCGAGGTGCTGATGGGCCCGGAATGGGAGCAGCCGGCGGTCCGCATGCTCAACGCCGACGTGCTGCGCATCATCGCCTGCGACGCGCTGCGCGAGCGCAAGCGCGCGGACCTGCTCGCCGAGGCGTGCCGGCTGGGCACGCCGCTCGCGCCGGTGAATCCGCCCGAGGACTTCGTGCGCGAGGAGCAGACCCGCGAGCGCGGCTTCTTTCGCAGCACCGGCTTCCCGAAGCTCGGCGCCGCGCCGTTTGCGCCGCTCGCGCTCAACTTCTCCGAGACGCCCGCGACGCTGCGCCGCCCGGCGCCCGCGCCCGGGGAGGACGATCGGACCGGCTTCGCGCCGCGCGCCGCCGTGGCGCCCGGACCGGCGGCCGCAGCTAGCGGCCCGCTGCTTGCCGGCGTCCGTGTGGTGGACCTCGGCGTCGGCGCGGTGGGCCCGGAAGCCTGTTGGGCGCTGGCCGAGCTCGGCGCCGAGGTGATCAAGATCGAGTCGCGGGCGAACCTGGACTTCCTGCGCGCGGTCACGCTGGAGCCCGGCGCCGTAAACCGCGCCTGGACGTTCAACACCGAGTGCCGCGGGCAGAAGAGCGTGTGTCTCGACCTGCGCGGCACACGCGGACGCGAGATCGCCTTCGAGCTGTGCCGCCGCGCCGACGTGATCGTCGAGAACAACCGCGGGGGCGTGTGCGAGAAATGGGGCCTCGACTACGAGAGCGTGCGCCGCGTGAACCCGCGCGTGATCTACGTGCAGTCGCAGGGCTTCGGTGAAGGCGGCCCGCTCGGCCGCGCGCAGGCGTTCGGCCCGCTGAACTCGTCCTTCTCCGGAGTGAACTGGCTCTGGAACCACCCGCAGGCGCCGTACCCGGCGGGATCCTCACTCAACCACCCCGACCACATCGCGAGCAAGCTCGCCGCGCTCGGTGTGCTCGCGGCGCTCGAGCACCGGCGCCGTTCCGGGGTGGGCCAGCGGATCGAGATGGCGCAGACGGAGGCGGCGGCGTTCCTGCTCGGCGAGCTCTACCTGGAGGGCCCGTGCACCGGACGGCCCGCGCGCCAGCGCGGCAACGCGGTGGACTGGGCCGTTCCCCACGGCGTCTATCGCTGCGAGGGCGAGGACCGCTGGGTGGCGCTCGCCGTCGCGAGCGACGAGGAGTGGCGGCGGTTCTGCGCGGTGGCCGGCTGGGTCGACGCCGCGCGGCTCTCCACGCTCGAGCTCCGGCTCGCCGCACGGGACGAGATCGACGCGCGGGTCTCGGAGTGGACCGCGTCGCGCCGGGCGGAGGACGTCGCGGAGTCGCTCCAGGCGGCCGCAATCTCCGCGCACATCGTCCAGAGCCCGGACGACACGCGCGCCGATCCGCACCTGGCCGCGCGCGGTGCGATCGTCACGGTGACGCACGCAGAGATCGGCCCCGAGCGGCACATCGGCAACCCGGTGCGTCCGAGCCGCACCCCCAACGTCACCGCGGGAGCGTCGCCGCTGCTCGGCGCCGACACCGAGGACGTGCTCGGGCGCTGGCTCGGGATCGAGCCGGCCGAGGTCGCGACCCTCGTCGCAGACGACGTCTGCGTGTAGGCGTCAGGCTCCGCGACGGGTCTTTATGGCTCCGACGACGGCCCAGACCACCGCGACGGTGACCACCACGACTACGACGCCTATCTCGATCATTCTTGCGAAGTCTGACACACCAACCTCCCAGTGATCTTGCGACACGGACCGGCTGATCCTAACAAAACTCCCGCGCGCCTCAGCCGGGCTCGTTGCTCAAAATCACCGTTCCCGCCGCCGCGAACATCCCGCCCACGCCGTGCGCCACCGAGACGTGCACGTCGGGAACCTGTGCCGCCGCCCTGCCGCGCAGCTGACGCACGGACTCCTGCAGCGCGAACATCCCGTACATGCCCGTGTGCGTGTAGGAGAGCCCGCCGCCGTTGGTGTTCAGCGGCAGCTCTCCGCCCGGGGCGGTGTTCCGATCCCAGATGTACCGGCCGGCCTCGCCGCGTGGCACGAAACCGAGGTCCTCCAGCCCGTAGATGGGCAGGTGTGCGAACGCGTCGTAGATCATCAGGTGATCCACCTCGCGCGGGCCGATCCCCGCTTCGGCGAACGCCATCCGGCCCGAGACGCGAAACGCGCGCGACGTGGTGAAGTCCTCCATCTGGCTGACCATCGGCGTCTCGACGCTCTCGCCGGTGCCGAGCACGAAGACCGGCTTCTCCCGGAAGTCGCGCGCGCGCTCGGCCGAGACCAGCACGAGGGCTCCGCCGCCGTCGGTCACCAGGCAGCACTCGAGCAGGTGGAACGGCCAGGCGATCACGCGCGAGGCGAGCACGTCCTCGACGCCGATCGGGTCCCGGTGCATCGCGCGCGGATTCTTCGCGGCCCACTCGCGCTGCACCACCGCGACCATGGCCAGCTGCTCGTGCGTGAGACCGAAGTCCTTCATGTAGCGAAGGCACGGGATCGTGAAGAGCGACGGCGGGCCGGCGATGCCGTACGGCGCCTCGAACTGCCCCTGCAGGCTCGACGGCGCGAAGCCGAAGCCCCCGGCGCCGACGCGCGAGCGGCCGCTCTGCCCGTGCGTGATCAGCACCGTCTTGCACAGCCCCGCCTCGATCGCGGCCGCCGCGTGGCGAACGTGCAGCATGAACGAGCAGCCGCCCACGGCGGTGCCGTCGACCCAGGTCGGGGTGATCCCGAGCGCCAGCGCGATCGCGGTCGGCGACTCGCCCGCGGTCGCGATGCCGTCGACGTCGCTCGGGGCGAGCCCGCAATCCGCGAGCGCGTTCAGCGCGGCGTCGGCGTGCAGGCCGATCTGAGAGAGATGGGGAATCACGCCGAGCGCGGTGGTCTCGGCGGCTCCGACGATCGCGACCGCGCGGCGCCTCACGATCCGCTCCCCGCGGGCCCGAAGACGGGAAGCGAGATCTCGTCGTCGAGCTTCTGGAACGAGACCTCGAGTGGCATGTCGAGAACCAGCGCCTCCGGCGTCTGCGGCAGGCCGACCAGGCTGGTCATCATTCGCGGGCCCTCTTCGAGCGCAACCACGGCGATCGCGTAGGGCGCCGTGAATCCCGGCACCGGCCGGTGGTGGATCACGTAGCTGTACAGCGTCGCGCGGCCGCTCGCGCGCACGATCTCGACGTCGCGGCTCGCGCAGCGCGGGCAGAAGGGGCGCGGCGGGAAGTACGCGCGCTGGCACGGGCGGCAGCGCTGGAGCCGCAGCTCGCCGGCGCGAGCGCCGTCCCAATGGAACTGCGTCTCGGGTGTGGGCACGGGGCGAGCCCGGCGCGGCTCTCGTGGCGGAGTCGTGGACATGGAGCGTGCCTCAGAACTGGAAGTGGGCGCCGAGCTTACCCGATGCGACGAGCTCCTTGCGCTGGTCGACGTCGTGCGATGCGACGAGCCGCACGGTCCCGGTCGCGGTCAGCGCGTGCAGCGCGCGGAACTGCGCGAGCACCGCGTCGCGGTCTTCGCCCAAAAAGAAGTCGGTCACGAGCCGCGGCCGGTACCAGAGCAGGCGGATCTGGTCCATGTGCCAGGCGACGTCGCCGAGGAAGAGCCACTCGCTTCCGTCGGCGAGCTGCGCGAAGACCATCTGGCTGCCGGGCGTGTGGCCGGCCGCCTTCACGAGCACGACGCCGGGCGCCACCGCGGCGTAGCGCTCGTAGTCGAGCGGCGCGAGCGCGGCGCGGAGTGAATCCGGAAAGCCGATCGCGTCGAGCTCGTCGGCGTTCGCGAGCTGCTCGCGCGTCATCCGCAGTCTTCCGGGGAGCGTTTCCGGCTCCGCGAAGCGCGCGATCCCGATCAGGTGGTCGAGATGCTCGTGCGTGATCACGATCGTGCGCGCGCCCGCGAGCGCGCGCTGGATCGCGGCATGCCCCTCGGCGTCTAGCGCGGCCCCGGGACTCATCTCGCGCAGCCCGGCGGCGTCGAAGCCCGAGTCGATCACGAGATAGCCGTCCGGAAACACGAGCTGGTAGGCGCCGTGCGACATCGGGTGCGGCGTGCGCAGCGATTCGCCGGCGAAGACCGCGCCGCGCGGGAGCGGGGCCTCGGCGATCTGCTCGTGGTTCACGTGCGACGCGCGCTCGCCCGGAAGCGAGGCCGCGAGCCGGCGGATCTCGTCGAGGTCGATCGCGTAGCCGCTCTGCTCGGGGACCGGCTCGCGCCCGAGCAGGTAGCGGTACCCGACGAAGCCGAGCGCGAGCAGGACGACGAGCACCCGGAGCGCGATTCCAGCGAAGCGAGGCATGCGATCCTCCCAGAGACTGCGCGAGTGACTTCTAGATGCCGAGGACGCTTGCGAGGTGCGGATTCACCAGCCGCCCGTGCGGGTCGAGCGAGCGGCGCAGCGCCTGGAACTCGCGGAAGCGCGGGTAGAGCGGGGCGAGCCGCGCGGCGTCGAGCGTGTGCAGCTTTCCCCAGTGCGGCCGTCCCTCGTACTTCCAGAAGATCGGCTCGACCGCGGCGAAGTACTCCGAGAAGTCCCGGTCGGCGAACTGGTGCACCGAGATCGAGAACCCCGGCCGTTCGTGGAACATGGAGAGCCAGACGTCGTCCTCGCGCACGTAGCGGCACTCGATCGGAAAGCAGATCGGAAGCTCTCGCTCGCGGATCGTCTGGAGCACCTCGAGCAGACACTCGGGCCCGGCTTCGGCCGGCACGGTGTACTCCATCTCGTTGAAGCGCGTGGTGCGCGGATGGGTCAGCACGCGATGCGACTCGCCGGCGTGCTCGCTGGTTCCCGATCGGCGCAGCAGCGCGTCGTAGATCGGCGTGCCGATCCCCGGCAGCCGGCGCGTCAGGTCGAAGAGCGTCTGCAGCAGCGCGAGCCCGTCGGGATCGTCCTCGCCGCTCGAGTACGGCTCTGCGTCGGTCTCGTCGGTCGCGATCGCGAGCGCGACGTTCGCGTGCGGGAACGCGTAGAACTCGTAGCTGCGGCTCGCCTCGCGATCGCGCGCGAGGTTCGCGAGCACCTCGTCCAGATCCCGCCAGGCGGTCTTCTCTCGCAGCCGGAACGTCGGCTGGTTTTGCAGCCGGAAGCGCGTGACGACCCCGAGCGCGCCGAGCGAGGTGCGCGCGGCATGGAACAGCTCGGCGTTGCGCGAGGCGTCGCAGTCCAGAAGCTCGCCGCGCGGCGTGGCGATCGAGAGCCCGACCACGCAGGACGAGAGCGATCCGAGCAACACCCCGGTGCCGTGCGTGGACGTCGCGATCGCGCCGCCGAGCGTCTGGTAGTGGATGTCCGGCAGGTTCGGCATCGCCTGTCCGTGCGCCGCGAGCGCGGGGCCCAGCGCCCCGAGCCGGGAACCGGCCCAGACCTCGGCCTGCAGGTTGGCCGCGTCGACCGAGGCGATGCCGGCGAGCCCGTCCAGGAACAGCAGCGAGCCGTCGCTCGGCACGAGCCCGCTGAACGAGTGACCCGCGCCCGCGGGCCGGATCGGCGCGCTCGCGTGCCCGAGCATCTCGAGCAGCTCGGATTCGCTCGCCGGCCCGAGCCGCAGCAGGGGGCGGCAGTGCTGAAAGCCGGACCAGTTGCGCCAGGGCAGGGGGCCGCCATCGAGCCACACGGGCGGCAGCGGGTCTGCCGCGCGCGCACGCGTCTGCGGCAAGAGCAGCGCCGCGCCCGCCGCGAGCGCGCCGCGAAGCAGCTCGCGGCGCGAGAGACCGGGCCCCTTCATGGCAGCCCCGCCATGTAGCGGATCAGCTCGCGCAGATCGCCCTCCGAGCAGAGTCCACAGGTGCCGAGCGGCGGCATGCCGCGAAAGCCTTCGACCGTGTGCACGAGAAGGGTGTCCAGGCCCTGCTTCCTTCGCTCGCGCCAGTCCGCGTCGACGCCGGTGAGCGGCGCGCCGATCCCCGGCCGCGAATGGCAGCTCGCGCAGGCGGACTGATAGGCGCGCGCGTTCGCGTCGGAGAGCGCGATCGGCGCGGCCGGCTCGCGCTCGGCGCTGCACGCGGCGACGCAGAGCGCGAGCAGGAGCAGGATCCGCGCTCTGGCTTCGCCGCGCACGGGCGCAGTATCCACCGCGCTGACGCGCGGCGCGAGCCGGGCGACATCGCGCCGGCTGGACCGATCGGGCCGGACCCGCGTATGATTCGAACGTACGTTTGAATCGGAGCGGGTCGGATGGCGGAGTCGGTTCCCCCGAGAGGCACGCGCGAGCGGATCCTCGACGCCGCGGAGCGGCTCTTTCTGGAGCGCGGCTTCCGCGGCGCGTCGCTTCGCGAGCTCACCAGCTCCGCGCGCGTGAACCTGGCCGCGGTCGGGTACCACTTCGGCGGCAAGGACGAGCTGCTCCGCGCGGTGCTCGAGCGCCACGTCGGGCCCGTGAACGCCGAGCGCCTGCGGCGACTCGACCGGATCGAGGCGGACTGGCGCGCGGGCAAGCCGCGCCGGCTGGAGCCGGTGCTCGCGGCGCTGCTCGAGCCGGCCTTCGCGTCGGCTAGCTCGGAGCCCGAGTCGCGCGACGTCGCGACGCTGCTCTTCCGCGAGCCGCACGAGCGCATGCCGGAGCTGATCGAGAGCCTGTTCGGCGAGTGCGCCCGGCGGTTTCACGCGGCGATCGCGCGCGCGCTCGGCCGGGCCGACGCGACGGCGACGGCGCTGCGCTTCCAGATGGTGATCGGGGCGATGCTGCACTTCCTGGCCGGCCGCCACCGACACTCGCGGTCCTTCACGGGACTCGAACCCGGGATTCCAGAACGCGTCGTGCTCGACGAGCTGATCGCGTTTCTCGCGGCCGGGCTCCGCGCGCCCGCTCGCCCGAAAGTTCGCGCGCGCCGTGCCGCTGCTGCTGCTTCCGAGGAGGCCCTGCGATGAAGCCGTCTGCCCGCCTGGTCGTTCCGCTCTCCGTGCTCGCGCTGGGGGTGCTGGGGGCCATCGTCCTGATCGCGACCCGACCCGAGGTCGAGACGAAGTCGCCGGAGGCGGCCGTGCCGCTGGTTCGCGTCATGCAGGTCGCGCTTCGCGATCTTTCGCTCGAGGTGATCACGCACGGCACGGTCGCGCCGCGCACGGAGAGCGCGCTGATCCCCGAGGTCTCGGGGACGGTGCTCGAGATCTCGCCCTCGCTGGTTTCGGGCGGGTTCTTCGCCGAGGGCGATCTGCTGGTGCGCATCGACCCGCGCGACTACGAGATCGCGCTCGAACGCGCGCGCGCCTCCGTGGCGCGCGCCGCGAGCGAAGAGGCGCGCGCGGCGTCCGAGCTCGTCCGCCGCCGCGCGCTCGCGGAGCGCGACTTCGCGAGCGCGGCCCAGCTCGACGAGGCAGTGCGCAATCAGGCCGTCGCCGCCGCGGCGGTTCGCGAGGCGCGCGCCGCGCTCGTGCAGGCCGAGCGCGATCTCACGCGCACCCGCCTGCTCGCTCCCTACGCCGGGCGGGTTCGCGACGAGAAGGTGGACGTCGGGCAGTTCGTGACCCGCGGCGCGCCGGTCGCGACGCTCTACGCGGTGGATTGGGCGGAGGTGAGGCTGCCGGTTCCCGACGAGGAGCTCGCGTTCCTCGAGCTGCCGCTGTTCTGGCGCGGCGAGGCGACCGAGGCGCTCGGCCCCGAGGTGAAGCTCTACGCGCGCTTCGGCGGCGAGGAGCACGAGTGGACCGGGCGCGTCGTCCGCACCGAGGGCGAGATCGACCCGCGCAGCCGGATGGTCCACGTGGTGGCGCGCGTCGAGGATCCCTACGGCCGGACCGGGGGCGAGGAGCGCACTCCCCTCGCGGTCGGCCTCTTCGTGCGCGCGGCGATCCAGGGCAAGCTCGCAAGCTCCGTCGCCGTGCTGCCCCGGGCCGCGATTCGCGGCGACTCGCAGGTGCTCGTGGTCGACGCGGAGGGGCGCCTGCGCTTCCGCGACGTCGAGATCCTGCGCGCGCTTCGCGACGAGGTCGTGATCCGCACCGGGCTCACGGACGGCGAGCGCGTCTGCGTCTCGCCGCTCGAGACGGTCGTCGACGGCATGCAGATCCGCGTCGCGTCGGACGTCGACGTCGCCGCTCCGGGGCGGACCCGATGAGCGGAGCGGTCGCCTGGTTCGCGCGCAACCCCGTCGCGGCGAACCTGCTGATGGGCGTGGTCGTGATCGGCGGCCTGCTCAGCGCCGCCGCGATCCCGCAGAAGGAGATGCCCGACATCCAGATCGACATGGTCATCGTGTCGGTCGAGTACCGCGGCGCAGCGCCCGAGGAGGTCGAAGAAGGCGTCTGCGTGCGAATCGAAGAGGAGCTCGACGGCGTGGAGGGGATCGAGAAGATCCTCTCGACGTCGAGCGAGAGCTCCTGCGTGGTCAGCGCGGAGCTCCTGCAGGGCGCCGACGTGACCCGCGCGGTCGCCGACGTGAAGAACAAGGTCGACGCGCTCGACACGCTTCCGGACGAGTCCGAGAAGCCGATCGTCTCGCAGGTCACGATCCGCCGCTCGGTGGCCGACGTGGCGATCTTCGGCGACGCGGACGAGCGCAGCCTGAAGCAGCTCGCCGAGCGCGTGCGCGACGAGCTCGCGGCGGAGCCGGGCATCACCCAGGTCGAGGTCACCAACGCCCGGCCGTACGAGATCTCGATCGAGGTTCCGGAAGCCAACCTGCGCCGCCACGGGCTGAGCTTCGACCAGGTCGCGCAGGCCGTGCGCCGCTCGTCGCTCGACCTGCCGGGCGGGACGATCAAGACCGAGGGCGGCGAGATCCTGCTGCGCTCCAAGACCCAGGCCTACGTCGGCCGGCAGTTCGAGGAGCTGGTCGTGCTGTCGCGCGCCGACGGCACGCGCGTGAAGCTCGGCGACGTCGCGCAGGTGGTCGACGGCTTCGAGGACACCGACCAGAGCGCGCGCTTCGACGGCAAGCCCGCCGTGATGGTGCGCGTGTACCGGATCGGCGATCAGGACGTGATCGAGATCTCGGATGCGGTGAAGCGCTACGTGCAGGCCGCGCAGCCGCGCATGCCCGAGGGCATCTCGATCCGCGTCTGGCGCGACTCGTCGGTGGGTCTGCGCGCGCGGCTCTCGACCCTGTACTCGAACGGCATCCAGGGGCTGGTGCTCGTGGTCGCGATCCTGATGCTGTTCCTGCGCGCGCGCGTCGCGCTCTGGGTCTCGATGGGGGTGCCGGTCGCGCTGCTCGGCGCGCTCTTCGTGATGCCGTCGCTCGGCTACTCGATCAACTCGATCTCGACCTTCGGCTTCATCATGGTTCTGGGCATGCTCGTCGACGACGCGATCGTGGTCGGCGAGAACGTCTTCACCCATCAGCAGGCGGGCGAGAACTGGCTGAACGCGGCGATCCGCGGCACGAGCGAGGTGACGGTGCCGGTGATCTTCGGGGTGCTGACGACGGTGGCCGCATTCTCGCCGCTGCTCTTCGTTCCCGGAACCATGGGACAGATCATGTCGGTGATGGGAACCGTCGTGATCGTGTGCCTGGTCTTCTCGCTGATCGAGTCCCAGCTCGTGCTTCCCTCGCACCTCGGACACGGGCACGATCGCCGCGCGGGCGGCTCGCGCCTGGGCGCGCGCGCCGCGCGCGCGATGGACGCCTGGGTGCGCTTCCAGACCCGCTTCGACGCGCGCTTCCAGGCGTTCCTCGGCGGCACGTACTCGCGCTGGCTCGCTGCGAGTCTCTCGTGGCGCTATGCGACGGTATCGGTCGCGGTGGCGCTCCTGCTGCTCGCGGTCGCGTCCGTCGCGAGCGGCCGGCTCCGCTTCTCGTTCTTCCCGCCGATCGAGGCCGACTACGTTTCGGCGCAGCTCACCATGCCCCAGGGTACACCGGCGAGCGTCACGGCGGAGGCGGTGCGGCAGATCGAGAACGCGGCGCTCGCGCTCGCAGCCGAGCTCGATCGCGAGCACGATCTGGGCGGCTCGAGCCACGTCGTCCATTCCAGCGCGTCGGTCGGCGAGCAGCCGTTCGCCGCGGGCGGCGGCGCCGGCGGCGGCCCGCCGCCCACCTCGCGCGCGCGCGTGGGCTCGCACCTGGGCGAGGTGACGCTCGAGCTCGTGCCCGCGGACGAGCGCACGCTGCGCAGCAGCGAGATCGCCGCGCGCTGGCGCGAGCTCACCGGGCCGGTGCCGGACGCGGTCGAGCTGCTGTTCGCTTCGGCGCTCTTCGCCGCCGGCGAGGCCGTGAACGTGCAGCTTCAGGGCGCCGACATTGGCGCGCTTCGCGAGGCCGCCGAGCGCTTGAAGGGCCAGCTCGCGACCTATCCCGGTGTCACCGACATCGCGGATTCTTTCCGTGCCGGGAAGAAGGAGATCAAGCTCAAGATCCACCCCGAGGCCGAGGCGCTGGGGCTCACCCAGCTCGATCTGGCCCGGCAGGTCCGGCAGGCGTTCTACGGCGAGGAGGCGCAGCGCATCCAGCGCGGGCGCGACGACGTGCGCGTGATGGTGCGCTACCCGGCGGAGGAGCGGCGGGCGCTGGGCGATCTGGAGAACATGCGCATCCGCACGCCCGACGGAAGCGAGGTCGCCTTCGGCACGGTCGCGAGCGCAGATCTCGGCCGCGGCTTCGCGAGCATTCGCCGCTCCGACCGGCAGCGGGTCGTGAACGTGACCGCGGACGTGAATCGCAAGCTCACCACCGAGACGGCGATCGTCGCCGCGCTCGAGTCCGGACCGCTTCCGGAGATCCTCGCCGACTACCCCGGCCTGAGCTACCGGCTCGAGGGCACGCAGCGGGAGCAGCAGCGCGTCTTCGGCTCGCTGGGTCGATCGTTCGTGATCGCGCTCTTCGCGATCTACGCGCTGCTCGCGATCCCGCTGCGCTCCTATTCCCAGCCGCTCCTGATCATGTCGGTGATCCCGTTCGGCTTCGTGGGCGCGATCGGCGGGCATCTCTTGCTCGGTCGCGACATGGCGATGATGTCGGTGACGGGGCTGGTCGCGGCCTCGGGCGTGGTCGTGAACGCGAGCCTGGTGCTGGTGCACTACGTGAACCAGCGCCGGGAGGAAGGCGTGGAGCTCGAGCAGGCCGTGCGCGAGTCGGCGGTGGCGCGCTTCCGGCCGATCTTCCTCACCTCGGCGACGACCTTCCTCGGCCTGGCGCCGCTGATGTCCGCGCGCAGCATGCAGGCGCAGTTCCTGATCCCGATGGCGATCTCGCTCGCGTTCGGCGTGCTGGTCGCCGCCGGAATCACGCTCTTCGTGGTGCCGAGCGGCTACCTGATCCTCGAAGATCTGCGGCGCCTGCCCGAGCGCGCGCGAAAGCGGATTCGCCGCGCGCGCCCGGTGGTGCAGCGCGGCCCGCTCGCAGATCCCTAGGCGCGCTTCGCGAGCGCGGCTGCGGCGGCGAGCCCCGACTCCGCGGCTGCCCCGAACGCCACGCCGTCGTAGCCGACACCGCAGAGGATCGGCCCGCCCGATTCGGCGAGCGCGCTCTTCAGCCGGAGCGTGCGCGCGCGGTGGTCGACGTCGTAGAGCGAGATGCCCTCGGGATAGCGCGCGACGTCGAGAAGGCGCGGCGCCGAGCGCGCGCCGAGCAGGCGCGTGAGCACGGGGGCGATCTCGCGCACCAGAACCGCGTCGGGCTCCGCGCGCAGCTCGCGCGCGGCGAAGACGGAGAGCAGCAGCGAGCCGCGCGGCGCTCGGCCTTCGAAGAGGTTGCTCGGGAACAGGCAGCCGAGCATCGGCAGCCGCTCGCGCGACGGCGCGAGGAACCCCAGGCCCGGCCAGCGCTCCGCGCAGGCGGGCTCCTCGAGCGCGAACGTGACCAGCGTCTGGGGCACGGCGCGGTACGAGGCGAGCAGCGCCGCCGCCGCCGGCAGCTCGAGCGCCCGCGCGACCGCGGTCGGCGAGATCGCGAGAACCAGGTTGCGACAGGCGAGCTTCGTCTCGCCGCGCTCGCCGACCTCGAGCTCGAAGCCGCCCGAGCGGCCGCGCGCGCGCAGTAGCGGCGTCGAGGTTCGCAGCCGCTCGCCGAGCTTCGCGGCCAGCCGGTCGCAGAGACCCCCCAGGCCGTGCGCGGTCGACACGACACCCATCCGTGTCGGTCCGCTGCCTCGCGCGCGCAGCCGCTGCAGCGCCAGCCGCGAGAAGCGCCCGCCCGCGCCTTCGAGCGCGGCGGCCAGATCCGGAAACGCGGACTCGAAGCCGACGCGGTCGGCGCTCTCGCCGTAGATCCCGAGCGTCAGCAGGTCGGCGAAGCGGCCGGCGACCGTCTCGCCGAAGCGCTCCACGACCAGATCGCGGACCGTCTTCGGGCCGGGTCGGACCGGGCGCAGCGGCTCGGCGAGCACGCCGGCGATCCCGCGCCAGGGCAGAAGCGACCCCGAGAGCAGCTTCCCGGGCGACGGCGGCAGCGACACGAGCGCGCCGTTCGAGACCAGGCACGGAGCAGCGCGCTTCGCGGCGATCAGCTCGAGCCCCACGGACTTCGCCAGCCGCTCGAGGCCGGGCGTTCCGCGCACGGTGTTGGGTCCACGCTCTACGGTGTAGTCGCCGCGGACCACGGTCTCGGCCGCGCCGCCCGCGCGCGGCGCGGCCTCGAGGACGAGCACGTCCTGCGCGCCGCGCTCGACCAGCTCGGTCGCGCACGCGAGCCCCGCGATGCCCGCGCCGACGACGACGGTCTCGGCGCGAGTCACGGCGCCGCTTCCTGGACCGTCCGCACGAACGTTCCGACCGCCTCGACGGGGGTGCGCTGGAGCACGCCGTGGCCGAGGTTCACGATGTGTCCGCGCGCCTTCCGGCCGGCCTGCACCAGCTCGCCGGTCAGGCGCGCCAGGTCGGCGGGCGGCGCGAAGAGCGCGGTCGGGTCGAGATTCCCCTGCAGCGAGACGCGCTGCCCGATCCCCGACGCGGCCGCCGCCAGGTCGACGCGCCAGTCGAGCGAGACGACGTCCGCGCCCAGCCCCGCGAGCTCGTCGAGCAGGTGCGCAGCGCCGCGCGCGAAGACGATCACCGGCGGGCGATCGGGACCCAGGCGCGAGATCACCTCGCGAAGCGCTCGGCCGGCGGTGCGCTCGAAGCGCCTTGCCGAGAGCATTCCCGCCCAGGTGTCGAAGATCTGCACGCAGTCGGCGCCGGCCGCGATCTCGAGCCGGAGCGTCTCGGCGCAGATCTCGACCATCCGATCGAGCATCCGGTCGAGAAGCGCGGGGTCGCGCCAGGAGAGCGCGGAGAGCACGTCGAGATCGCGCGAGAGCTTCGACTCGGTCGCGTAGGCCAGAAGCGTCCACGGCGCGCCGGCGAAGCCGAGCACCGCCGCCTTCTCGCCGAGCTCGCGGCGCAGGCGGCGGATCGCCTCGCAGGTCGGCGCGACCGAGGGCTCGATCTCGCCGTCGAGTCGCGCGAGGTCGGACAGGCTCGCGATCGGGTCGGCGACGATCGGACCCGGCGCGAAGTCGAGCGCCAGCCCCGCGCCGCGAAGCGGAAGCAGGATGTCGGAGAAGACCACGACGCCGTCCATGCCGAAGCGCCGGAACGGCTGCAGCGAGACCTCGGTGGCCAGGTCGGGCCGATCGCACATGTCGAGGAAGCTCGTCCGCGCGCGAAGCTCGCGGTACTCCGGCAGGTAGCGTCCGGCCTGCCGCATCAGCCAGACCGGCGGGCGGTCGACCGGCTTGCCGCGCGCCGCGCGCAGGAATCGCTCGCGCGCGGGCAGCGCTCGCTTCGGGCTCATCTCGATTCCCTCGTCTGGCACGGCGCCGCGATGATAGGGACAGCCGGTCCGGCTCGGCCAGCGCGGCGCGAGACCCAGGGGTTTTCGCGCAGGAAGAATCGGTAGGGGAGCGATGCCGCCTTGCCGAGGCCGATCCGCGGGCTCGTCGCGATCCGCGGCTCGAAGGCCCGCGGCCGGGCTTCGATCCGCAGCGCGCCGCGCAGCGCGCAGGCACCGTCGTGATCGCGCGTGATGCCGAAGGCCGCGGCGAGCTTCCCGGGGCCGTTCGTGAGCTCGACGCCGTCGCGACCCGGGCGGCGCTCGCGCATTCGCGTTTCGCCACGGATCGGCTCGACCGCGCGAATCAGGACCGCGGCGCCGCTGCCCTCGGGCTCGCAGACCGCGTTCGCGCAGAAGTGCAGGCCGTGGCTCAGGTACACGTAGAAGTGTCCCGGCGGGCCGAACATCGCGCGATTGCGGAGCGTCGGGCCGCGGTGGCTGTGCGAGCCCTCGTCGCTGCCGTCACCCAGGTACGCTTCGACTTCGACGATGCTCCCCTCGAGCCGCGCGCCGTCGGGAAGCACGCGCACGAGCCGGCAGCCGAGCAGGTCCGGCGCGACCCGGAGCGCGGAGCGCGCGAAGAAGGCGCGGTCGAGCCGGCTCACTCAGGGCACGCCGCCGTCGACGGAGAGGACCGCGCCGGTCGTGTAGCTCGACGCGTCGCTCGCGAAGTAGAGCGCCGCGCCGACGATCTCGTTCGGCTCGCCGCCGCGCCGCAGCGCGATGTGACGCGCCTGCTGCGCGAACGCCTTCATGTCCCAGGCCTTCGAGATGTCGGTCAGGAACGACCCCGGCATGATGCAGTTCACGCGCACCTTCGGGCCGAACGCGTGCGCGAAGCCGATCGTCATGGCGTTCAGCGCCGCCTTCGCGCCCGAGTACGGGATGATGCCGGCCGTGGGGCGGATCGCGCCGATGCTCGAGATGTTGATGATCGAGCCGCCGGCGCCCTGCGCCATTCGCGTGCCGACCAGCGCCATCAGCCGGAACGGCCCCTTCAGGTTCAGGTCGAGCACCGAGTCGTACTGCGCCTCGGTGAGGTTCGCGACGTGGTCGTAGAGCGGCGACTTGCCGGCGTTGTTCACCAGCACGTCGACCTTGCCGAACTCCCGGTACGAGGCGTCGACCAGGCCGTCGAGCTCCTCCCAGCGGCCGACGTGACAGGAGTAGGGAAACGCGGTCCGTCCGGTCGTGCGCGTGACCTCTTTGGCGAGCTCGCTGCAGGCCTCGAGCTTGCGGCTCGCGATCACGACGTCCGCGCCGGCCTGCGCGAACGCGAGCACCATCTCCCTGCCCAGACCGCGGCTGCCGCCCGTGACGATCGCCACCCGGCCGGAGAGGTCGAACCGATCCTTCGCGGTCTTCATCTTGCGACTCCTCGCGCGCGGAGCGCGGCAATCTCTTCGTCGGACGAGCCGAGCTCGCGCAGGACCTCGTCGGTGTGCTCGCCGAGCCGCGGCGGCGGACCCTGCGGCCCGACCGCGAAGTCGGAGAACTCGAGCGGTGTGGCCACCGCCTCGAAGCTGCCCTCGTTTCCGTAGTCGGGAACGCTGACGATGCCGGAGATCGCGCGCACCTGCGGGTCGACCACGACCTCGTCCTGCGTCTGCACCGGCGCCCACCAGAGATCCTCGCCGTCGAAGAGCCGCCCCCACTCGGCGAGGTCGCGCTGCGCGAACGCCGCATCGAGGATCGCGGTGAGCTCTTCCGAGCCGCGCCGCCGCGCGCGCGCGTCCGCGAAGCGCGAATCGCCGATCAGCTCGGGCCGGCCGATCACGCGCGCGAGCTTGGGCCAGTGACGTTCGGCCTCCAGGCCGAGCAGCCAGAACCAGCGCGCGTCGCGGCTGCGGTACTGGTTCAGCACCGGGTTCAGCGGCTGCGTGCGCGGCGCGGTCGGCGCGACGGTGCCAAAGCGCAGGCGGATGCCCGTGTCCCAGCCCACGCAGTACAGCCCGGTGCGCAGCAGCGAAGTCGAGACCAGCTGCCCGCGCCCGCTGCGCTCGCGCTGGTACAGCGCGGCCATGATTCCGGAGACGAGCGCCATCGCCGTCACGTGATCGCCGAAGCCGCCGCGCACCCCCTGCGGCTCGACATCGGTCGGGAACATGATGTGCTCGGCGCCGCTGCGCGCCCAGAACGCGCCCACGTCGTAGGCCGCGCGGTCGCGCTCCGGGCCGCGAAGCCCGTAGCCGGTGACGCTCGCGTACACCAATCGGGGACAGTCCTTCGCTAGCCGCTCGTAGTCGAGGCCGAGCTTCGAGAGCGCCTCGGGCCGCAGGTTCGACAGGAAAACGTCCGCGTCCGCGACCAGCCTGCGCAGCAGAGCAAGGCCGTCGGGCGCGCGCAGATCGAGCACGATGCTGCGCTTGCCGCGGTTGTCGAGGTCGAACGGCGGCGACTTCGGCTCCTTCAGGCCGGCGAGATGCATGAACAGGCTGCGCGCCGGGTCGCCCTCGCGCGGCTCGACCTTCACCACGTCCGCGCCCCAGTCGGCGAGGATGCCGCCGGCGCCGGGGCCGGCGACCCAGACCGCGAGCTCGACGACGCGCAGCCCGGTGAGCATCAGCCGCGCCCTGCCGCGGCGAGCAGGATCTCGTCCGCGTGCGCGACGAAGAGCAGGTGCGCCTCGTCCTCGAAGCAGTGCAGCTTCGCGTTCGGGATGCGATCGGCCTGCCTGCGCCCGTGCGCGACCGGAACGTTCACGTCGAGCTCGCCACAGTACACGTCGACGGGAACCCGGACGTCCTCGAGCCGGAAGCCCCAGGGCCGGGTGAAGAGCGCGAAGTCCTGGGCGGTGGCGCGCGCGTTCGTGCGCGATGCGCGCCGCCCCTCCTCGAGGAAGGCCTGCTGCAGCGCGGGCTGCTCGAGAGCGCGCCGATCCGGCGCCGGGAGCTGCTTCATCATCTGGCGCAGGACCGCCGGGCCGAAGAAGCGCAGGCCCAGGGTCATCAGTGCGAAGACCGGCCAGGCGAGCCAGGGCGAGCTGCGCGCCAGCCGGCAGAGCAGCCGGTTCATCGGCATCATGCCGCGCGAATCCTCCTCGCTTAGCGTCTCGGCGATCCCGCACACGATCGCCGCGCCGAGCAGACGCCCGGCGAGCTGATGCGCGCAGACCGCCGCGTGCGGCCCGCCGCCCGAGACGCCGAATACGCCGAACTTCTCGATGCCGAGAAAGTCGGCGATCGCGCAGACGTCGCTCGGCCAGTCCAGGAGCCGGCGGTAGGCGACGTAGTCGCTGCGCCCGTAGCCGGGCCGATCGGGCGCGATCAGCCGCACGCCGAGCCGCCGCGCGGCGTCGTCCAGCGGGCGGAACAGCAGCTGCGAGCCGGGCGTGCCGTGAAACGCGAAGACCGCAGTGCCCTTCGGATCGCCGATCTCCGCGAAGGCGATCTCGCGCCCATCGTCGAGCCGAAGGATCGTCGCTGTACGGGTCGAAGCCATCGTTCTCTCCGCGATTGCTGCCCGACTCTACCACCGCACGCGGTCGCGCGCGCCGCGCGTGTATGATCGCGGCGAACGGGAGGCACGACGCGATGAACCGCTACGGCATGACGATCCCGCTCGACGGAGTCCCGCTCGCCGAGCAGCGCGAGTGGATCCACGAGCTCGAGCAGCTCGGCTACACCGACCTCTGGTCGGCCGAGGCCGGCGGCTACGACGGGCTGACGCCGCTGGCGCTCGCGTCGATCTGGGCGCCTAACCTGCGGCTCGGCGTCGCGATCCTGCCCGCATTCACGCGCGGACCGGGGCTCATGGCGATGAGCGTCGCCTCGATGTGCCAGGCCGCGCCCGGCCGCTTCGTCGTCGGCATCGGCACCTCGTCGGACGTGATCGTCGAGAAGTGGAACGGCATTCCCTTCACCAAGCCCTACCAGCGCGTGCGCGACACGGTGAAGTTCCTGCGCAAGGCGCTGGCGGGCGAGAAGATCAGCGAGGAGTTCGAGAGCTTCTCGGTTCAGGGCTTCCGACTGGGCGTGAAGCTCGAGACCCAGCCGAAGATCCTGGTTGCGGCGCTGCGCCAGGGGATGCTGCGCCTGGCCGGCCGGGTGGGCGACGGCGCGATCATCAACTGGCTCTCCGCCGACGACGTGAAGAAGGTCGCGCCGATCGTCCGCGAGGCCGGGCCCGACAAGGAGATCGTCGCGCGCATCTTCGTCGCGCCGAATCCCGACAAGGCGCAGGTGCGCGCGATGGCCAAGTTCGCGATCGCCGCGTACCTGAACGTTCCCGTCTACGCCGCGTTCCACGAGTGGCTCGGGCGCGGGCCGAAGCTCGCGGCGATGTGGGAGGCGTGGAAGAAGGGCGACCGGAAGGCGGCGATCGCCGCGATTCCCGACGAGGTCGTGGACGAGCTGATCGTCCACGGCACGCCCGAGGAGTGCCGCGCGCACATCCAGCGCTACGTCGACGCGGGTGTGGACACGCCGGCGCTCGCGATCCTGCCGCTGGGCATCGACGCGCGCCAGGCGACGCGCGATCTCGCGCCGTTCAAGGCGAGGGCGCACCGATGAGCGCGAACGTCCAGACCGTCACGGGTCCGATCGCGCCCGAGCAGCTCGGACGCACGCTGATGCACGAGCACGTTCTGGTCGGCTACGCGGGCTGGGAGGCGGACTGGATCCGACCCGGCCCGTCCCGCCGCGAGATGATCGCGCGCGCGGTCGACAAGCTCGAGGAGATCAAGGCCGAGGGGATCACCTCGATCGTCGACCCGTGCCCCTGCGACCTCGGCCGCGACATCGAGCTCACCGCCGAGGTCGCGCAGCGCGCGCGCTTCCAGATCGTCGCGGCCACCGGGCTCTACTACGAGTCCGAGGGCGGGGCGGCGCACTGGAAGACGCGCTCGGCGTTCGGCGGCGCCCAGGACGAGGCGATGGCCGAGCTGTTCATCCGCGAGCTCGAGCAGGGCGTCGCAAGCACCGGGATCAAGCCGGGAATCATCAAGGTGGCCTCTGGCTTCGCCGCGATCACCGACTACGAGACGTCGGTGATGCGCGCGGCCGCGAAGGCGTCGGTCGTCACCGGAGCGCCGATCACCACGCACACCGATCGCGGCACGATGGGGCCGGAGCAGCAGGGCATCCTGACCGGCGCAGGCGCCGCGCCGAACCGGATCGTGATCGGCCACTCCTGCGGAACGTCCGACGCCGCGTACCACGACCGCCTGGTCGCCGGCGGCACCTACCTCGGCTTCGACCGCTTCGGGCTCGACCTGATCCATCCGGACGCGCAGCGCGTCGAGTCGCTGCTGCGGCTGATCCGGCGCGGCGCGGGCGAGCGCGTGGTGGTTTCGCACGACACCGTCTGGTGCTGGCGCGGCCAGCCGATCGCGAAGTCTCTGCTCGACGAGATCGAGAAGGTGTGGACGCCGTCGCACTTCACGCGCCGGATCGTGCCGCGCCTGCTCGATGGCGGCGCGACCAAGGACGACGTCGAGAATCTGCTCGTGCACAATCCGCGGCGCTTCTTCGCCGGCGAGAAGCTGCCCGCACTGCCCTGAGAGGCGTGGGAGATCGCATGCGCGTGCTCTTGATCAATCCCTCGTACCCGTTCGAGGAGTTCCCACGGCTGCTCGTGACGCTTCCGTACGTCGCTTCGGCGCTGCGGGCCGAGGGGCACGAGGTGGAGATCCTCGACCTGATGCTCGCGCGCACCACGCCCGAGAAGATCGAGCGGCGCATGTCGCGCTTCCGGCCGCAGGTGGTGGGAATCACGTCGGTGACGCTCAATCACCACATCGCCTCCGCGATCGCCGAGGTCGTGCGCAAGTGCGACGGCGCGGTACCCGTGGTGATGGGCGGGCCGCACGTCTCCTTCGCGATCGAGGAGAGCTTCCGCGATCTGTCGGCGCTCGACTACATCGCCATCAACGAGGGCGAGCACACCATGATCGAGCTGGTGCGCGCGCTCGAGGGCCGGATGGACCTGCGCGACGTGCGCGGGCTCGCGCTCCGCGACGGCGACCGCATCCGCCGCACCCCCCCGCGCGGCTACGTGGACGACCTCGATCGGCTGCCGGGACCGGCGCGCGATCTCGTGCCGCTCGCGCGCTATCTGGCCTTCGACAGCCACGCCAGCGTGATCACGAGCCGCGGCTGCCCGTACGCCTGTGTGTTCTGCTCCGCGCCACAGCGGACCGACCGGCAGGTGCGCTACCGAAATCCGACGCTATGCGTGGACGAGATCTGCGAGCTCGCGGACCTAGGCTTCACGGAGATCTCGATCGAGGACGATCTCTTCACGCTCTACCGCAGCCACTTCCTCGCCGTCTGCGGCGAGCTGGAGCGCCGCAACACGGGAATCCGCTGGAACGCGTTCTCGCGCGTGGACACGATCAGCCCGGAGGTCGTCGAGACGATGGCGCGCGCGGGATGCCAGGCGATCTGCTTCGGCGTCGAGAGCGGGAGCCAGGAAATCCTCGACCTGGTGAAGAAGAAGTCGAACCTGGCCAAGGTGAAGGAGGCGATGCGAATGACGCAGGCCGCCGGGATCAGCGCGCTCGCGTCGTTCATCATCGGGCTGCCCGGCGAGACCGAGGAGAGCCTGCGCAAGACGGTCGAGTTCGCAGGCGAGCTGCACTCCGAGTTCGGCTCGCTCTACGGCTTCCACATCCTGGCGCCGTTCCCCGGCACCGAGGTGCGCGAGCGCGCCGCCGAGTACGGGCTCGAGATCCTCACGGACGACTGGACGAAGTACGACGCGAACCACGTCGTGACGCGCACGAGGGGCGCCTCGACCGAGGCGATCCAGCGCGTCGCCGACGAATACGACGACACGATGCAGCGCTACCTCGCGTACCAGGACCACCTGTTCGCGAGAGACCAGCTGCCTGCATTCGAGCGCAAGATGTATCTGCGGCGGCTGCGGCAGCAGCTGCTCTGGAAGCTCCTGCTCGACGACGTGATCGAGGGGCTCCCCGCGTTCCGCGGGGATGCCGTCGGAGGGCTCGTCTCGGCCGTGGTCGATGCGGCGAGCGTGAAGCCCGAGTTCGCGGCCGCGGAGCTCGACCGCGTGCTCGCGCTCGGAGCGCTCGTGCGCCGGGAAACGCCGCAGGGCACGCGCTTTGCCTGGTCGGAGTGAGGTGAACGATGGAAGCACTGCTCGCGCGAATCGGTCCGCTCTCGCATGCCCTGCTGCGCATCTCCTCGGGGCTGATGTTCGGCTGCCACGGGGCGCAGAAGCTCTTCGGGGCCTTCGGCGGCCACGGGGGAAATCCCGGCGCCACCGCAAAGCTCTTCACGCTGATCTGGTTCGGCGGCGTGATCGAGCTCGTCGGCGGCGCGCTCGTGATGCTCGGCGTGCGCGCGAGGATCGCGGCGTTCCTCTGCAGCGGGCAGATGGCCGTCGCGTACTTCATGTTCCACCAGTCGCGGGGAGCGCTGCCGATCCAGAACGGCGGAGAGCTCGCGGCGCTGTACGCGTTCGTGTTCCTGTTCATCGCCGCGATGGGACCGGGCCCGCTCGCGCTGGAGCGCGGGCGCTGAGCTCGGGCGAGGTGATCGCCGTGAGTCGCAGCGCGACCCACACGATGGCGAAGCCCACGCGCTCGAGCATCCGACTCGAGCCGGGGCTCGGCGTCGCGGGTGACGCGCACCACGGAGTGACCGTGAAGCACCGCTCGCGCGTGGCGCGCGATCCGAGCCAGCCGAATCTCCGCCAGGTCCACCTGATCCACGCCGAGCTCTTCGACGAGCTCGCCGTGCAGGGCTTCGAGATCGCGCCCGGGCAGATGGGCGAGAACGTGACGACGCGAGGGATCGGGCTGCTCGATCTGCCCGTAGGTGCGCGCCTCCGGCTGGGTCACGACGCCGTCGTCGAGCTGACCGGCCTGCGCAACCCGTGCCCGCAGCTCGACGGGATCGCGAAGGGTCTGATGGCGGCGACGCTGGCTCGCGACGCGGCCGGCCGGCTCGTGCGCAAGGCGGGCGTCATGAGCGTCGTGATCGCGGGCGGGGACGTGCGGGCGGGGGATTCGATCGCGGTCGAGCTCCCGGCCGCGCCGCGTCGCGATCTCGAGCCGGTCTGAGATCGGAGGAGGTCGCATTGCCGGATCACCCGCGAAGCCTCGAACCCGGCGACGTGCGTGCCTTTCGCGAGGCCGTGGTGCGCCGGCACATGGAGTCGGAGAACGAGCACGACTTCGACACCACGCTCGCGACGTTCTCTCACCCGCGCTACGAGCTGATCGCGACCGGACAGGTGCACGACGGAGAGGCGGCGGTGCGCGAGTACTTCCGCGCCTCGCGCAGCAGCTTTCCGGACCAGCGCAACGAGCTGATCTCGCTTCGCCACGCCGACGACGCGGTGATCGTGGAGCTCTGGCTGCTCGGCACCCACCTGGGGCGCCTCGGCGCGCTCGAGCCGACCGGTCGCGCGTTCCGCACGCGAATGATGGCCTTCTTCATCTTCGACGACGACGGAATCGTCTGCGAGCGGGTGTACTTCAACCCAGGCGACATCCTGCGACAAATCTCGGTGTAGCTCGCCGCGAGGGTGCTAGGATCCAGCCGGAGGTGGAGGCATGAAGCTCGTCCGAATTCTCACGGTTGCGCTGGCCTTGTTCGCGTTTTCGGCCTGCCAGGAGAAGAGCGCGGTGGAGAAGGCGGAGGACGCGGTGAACGACGCGCTCGACCGGCGACCCGCCGAAGGCGTGCAGGACGCCGTCGAAGAGGCGTCGGATGCGGCTCAGGAAGCCGCGAAGAAGGCCGAGGAGGTCGCGAAGGAAGCGGCGAGGAAGGCGGCGGAAGCCACGCAGTAGCTGCGCGCGCCGCGCGCCACGACTACGGGCCCGAGGTCAGGAGCGCTCTTGCGCGCTCGAGCAGGGGAACGATCGAGCGGCCCGTGATCTCCCAGAGCGGGTCGTGGCGCTTGCCGCGCCGGTGCAGGCCCAGGTTCAGGCCGGTGATGATCGCGAACTTGTACGCGGCGAGCGCGCGGAACCAGCCGAGGTCGGGAAGCGGGTCGCCCCAGGCGCGTGCGTAGAGCGCGATCAGCTCGTCGGCGGGGATCAGGATCGGCGTCGGAGCTGCGTCGCTCGCCCAGGCCAGGGGATCGTTGAACGTGGCGACCCATCCGACATCGTTCAGTGTCGCTCCGATTCCGCAAAGCTCCCAATCGATCACCGCGAGCAGCCGGCCGTCCGGCGACCAGAACGTGTTCATCCAGTTGTAGTCGCCGTGGAACAGGCCGATCGGCGCGTCTTCGGGCAGACGCGCCAGGAGCTTCGCGCGCACCTCCGGCTGAAGCCGCATGGACTCCGGGTCGGCCGCGCGCTCGACGAAGCGGTCCCAGCGGACGACGTCGTCCTCGAACGGAACCGGCGCGCCCAGGTAATCGAGCTTGGCGCGCCAATCGACGCGGTGGATGTTCGCGAGCGCCGTCATCGCGCGCCGGGCCATCTCGCGGCGCTGCGTCTCGCCGAGCTTCTCGCCCCACTGGCCTGGGCCGAAGCGGAGCACGTCGCCCTCGAGCTTCGGCACCACGAAGTAGGGACGGCCGAACCAGCCCAGATCCGCGCCGGCCCACTTCACCGAGCAGTGCGGAACCGGGCCTCCGTCGAGCGCGCGAAGTACCGCGACCTGGCGCAGCACGTCGGCCGTCCCCTTCCACTGCACGTTCGGGGGCGGCAGGCGCAGGAACCAGCTCTCCTTGCTCCCGCGCGAGACCACCGAGAATCCGTAGGCGAAGCCGGCGTGGCCGGGCATCTTGTGCACGTCGCGGACCGAGGCCTCCGGGTCGGAGTAGTTCTCGCGCGCGAACGGCGCAAGGCGTTCCTCGAGCTCGACCAGCTCCATGCTTCGCTCCTCCGTCGGCATCTTAGCCGAGGGCTGGTTGCGGGCTGTCCCTCGCCTTACCCTGCGCCCGCACCATGAACGCGCGTCGCATCCGTTGCTCCACCGCCGCCGGCCTGAGCTGCGCCGTGCTCGCGCTCGCGGGCTGCCTCGGCGCGCCCGTCGGCGTCTCGCCCGCCGACCCGACCTCGATCCAGCGCGAGCTGACCTCGAACGTGCTGAACTCGGGCGAGCCGAGCCTGCTCTCGACGCAGGTCCTGCAGCGGCAGAATCTCTACGAGCGCTGGCGTCGCGAGCCGCGCGTCGCGCTCGAGGTCCTGCACCGGCGCATCGGCGACGCCGGCGCGCAGTACCGCCTGTTCGCGCTCTCCGAGCTCTCCTACGCGCACGCGCAAGCCTCCGGCGACCGCAGCTACTACCTGGCCGCGGCCGTCTACGCCTACGCGCTGCTGTTTCCGGGCGACGGCGATTCGGCGCCGCTCGGGGCGAGCGACCCGCGGGTTCGCGTCGCATGCGATCTGTACAATCGCGCGCTCGCCGAGGGGCTGAGGGCCGCCGGCCGCAGCACGCTCGAGCTCGAATCGGGGCCGCGCATCCTGCCGTTCGGCGTGCTCGACGTGGCGCTGCAGAGCGACGGGCTCGAGTGGGCGGGGTACCGGCTCGAGGAGCTGGTCCCCGCCGCCGACCTGCGGGTGCGCGGCCTGCGCAATCGCTACCGGCGCGCGGGGATCGGCGCGCCGTTGGTCGCGCGCGTGGCGCCGGGCCAGGTCGAGCGTCAGGAAGCCGCGAACCGGCGCATCCCCGATCTGGTCAAGGTGCCGATCACCGCGTTCCTGCGGCTCGAGATGCCGCGGGCGGATCTGAGCGACGGCTGGCTCGCGGGAACGCTCGAGCTCTACTCGCAGGACGACGTGCTCGAGGTCGAGGTCGACGGCGTCGCCTGGCCGCTCGAGTTCGAGACCAGCTCGGCGCTCGCCTACATGCTCGGCGATTCGCCCTGGTGGGATTTCGAGCTCGCGGGCTTCCTGTCCGGCGCGTTCCGACCGAACGCGCAGAGCGGCGCGGACGACGACGGTCTGCTGCTCGTGCATCCCTACCGGCCCGGCCGGATTCCGATCGTGCTGGTACACGGAACGGCGTCGAGCCCCGCGCGCTGGGCCGATCTGGTGAACGAGCTCGAGATCGACCGCGAGATCTGGGACCACTACCAAGTCTGGCTGTACATGTACAACACCGGAAACCCGATCGGGTACTCCGCCGGTCTGCTGCGTCACGCGCTCGAGAGCGCGCTGCGCGAGCTCGATCCGCTCGGGACCGACGCGGCGCTGCGGCGGATGGTCGTGATCGGACACAGCCAGGGAGGGCTTCTGACCAAGCTCACCGCGGTCGACAGCGGCGACCGCTTCTGGAAGCTCACGGCGAAGCGATCGATCGACGAGCTGCAGATGAACGACGAGACGCGCGAGGTCCTGCGCCGCTCCGCGTTCTTCACGCCGGAGCCGTTCGTGAAACGCGTGATCTTCGTCTGCACGCCGCACCGCGGCAGCTATCTGGCGGGGATGACGCTCGGGCGGATCGCTAGCTCGCTCGTCTCGCTGCCGAGCGAGCTCACCGGACGCATGGTCGAGGTGGTGACGATGAACCGGGGCGCCCGCGCGCTGCGCTCCTTCGACACGATTCCGACGAGCATCGACAACATGGCTCCGTCGAGCGGGTTCATCCGCACGCTGGCCGCGCTGCCGATTGCCCCCGGCATCGCCGCGAACTCGATCATCGCGGTGGACGACACCGACGAGCTCGACGAGGCGAGCGACGGCGTGGTCCGGTACACGAGCGCGCACATCGAAGGCGTCGAGTCCGAGAAGATCATCCGGTCCGGTCACTCGGCGCAGGGCAATCCGACGGCGATCGAGGAGATCCGTCGGATCCTCCTGCGGCACCTTCACGAAACGGAGCCCGAGCTCAGTCTCCCAGAACGAAGCCCGTGAGCGCCTTCTCGAACGCTTCCGGATTGTCGAGCATGACCGAGTGACCGGCGCGCGCGATGGTCTCCAGCACGGCGTTCGGAATCACGTCGTCCACCATCTTGTCCGCGACTTCGGCGCTCATCACGTCGGACGCCGCGCCGCGCACGACCAGCGCGGGGCAGGGCAGCTTCGCGAGCGCCGCCCAGAGGTGTTTCGCCTCCTGCTCGGACCAGGCCGCGAGCTCCTCCGCAGAGACGTTCGCTCGCGCCTTCGTGAACGCCGGGTCGAGCTTCAGCTCGAAGCGCCCGTCGCCGCGCGGGCGCGTCCAGTGCACGGCGAGCTTCGCCAGGATCTCGGGGCGGGTCGCGGCGTATTGACGCTGGAGCACGCGCTCGTAGTCCGCGACGCTGGCGAACGACCAGTCCTGCTGCTTCACGTCGAGGCTGATCCTCGTGGTGCCGCGCGCGTCGAGATCTGGAGCGGAGTCCACGATCACCAGCCCCGCGAGCTTCTCGGGAAACAGCCCGGCGAAGCGCATCGCGACGCGCCCGCCGAGCGAGTGGCCGACGATCACCGCGCGGCTCGCGCCCAGTGACTCGATCGCCGCGTTCGCGTCGCGCGCCATCGTCTCGTGGTCCCAGCGGCCTTCGGGATCGCGGTCCGAGTCACCGTGTCCGCGCTGATCGAGTGCGACGACGCGGTAGTGCGGCGCGAGCACCGGAGCGACCCAGTCCCAGACGTGGGCGTCGTTCGAGAAGCCGTGCAGGAACAGCAGCAGCGTCCCTTCACGGCTCCACTCGAGCGCGTGCAGGTGGAGGCCATGCGTGCCGGGCAAACGGATCGAGCGTGGTTCCATCGCGCAATGCTACCTCAGTCGATGCCCCCCGGGTCGATCCCGCGCGCCCGGAGCCGCGCCCGCGCGCGACGGCGCAGCTCGCCGACCGCGGCATGCGTGCGCTCGCGAAGCAGAGCCCGGTCCTCGGTGCCTAGACCCTCGACGGGGATCGGCGCCCCGATCTCGAGCGCGACGGAGCCGCGCCGGACCCAGATCGTATCCGGGCGCCAGATCGGGAAGGTCCCCGCGACCGCGACCGGCAGGATCGGCAGGCCGAAGTCGAGCGCGGTCGCGAACGCGCCCATCTTGAACGGGCCGAACGACCCGTCGCGCGAGCGGTTGCCCTCGGCGAAGAACAGGATCGAGACCTCCGGATCGCGCTCGGACATTCCCTCCTGCAGCCGTTTCACGTCCCCGCCGGTGCGCGTGCGCTCGACCGGGATGTTCCCGGTGCGGCGCAGCGCGGGGCCGAAGACGGGGATCTTCAGCAGCTGCGTCTTCATCACGAAGCGGATCACCAGGTCGGGAAGCGAGGCCATGATCGTGGGCGGATCCCAGTTGCTCTCGTGATTCGAGACCACGACGTACGCCTGGCCGGCCGCGAGATTCTCGATCCCGTGCCGCTCGACGTCTGTGCCGGCGACGAAGAGGCTCGAGCGTGAGAAGTCGCGGTAGCAGCGGTTCGCTGCACGGGGGCTCGCGCCGCAGAACGAGTAGACGAGCGCGGCCGCGCTCCAGAAGATCAGATTCGCCGGGAGCAGCGCGAGCACCAGCAGTCCTCGCGGCAGGTCGCGAATGCGCTCCGGTCCCGACATTCCGCGCCAGATTAGCGCGATGGCCGCACGCGAGCCTCCCGTTCATAATGCGCCGGTGAAGCGCCTGAAGTTCTGGGGCTGGGGCTACGAGGACGAGGGGCCCGACGAGGCGGCGCGGGCGCGCCTCGCGCGCGGCCTCGGCGAGCGCTTCGGGCGCTCCGACCTCGCGCCGGTTCCGTACCCGCAGATCTCCGAGATCTCGCTGCCAGCGCCGCGCGTGCGCGCGCCCGCTGCGCTCGCCGAGATCCTGAGCGACGAGCCTTGGGAGCGCGCGCGTCACGCGCACGGCCAGGGCTACCGCGACATCGTCCGCACGTTGCGGCGCGAGTTCCTCACGCCGCCCGACCTGGTGGCGTTTCCCCGGAACGAGACCGAGATCCAGTCACTGCTCGACTTCTGCTCGCGCGAGCGGCTGGCGGCGGTGCCGTTCGGCGGCGGATCGAGCGTGGTGGGCGGCGTCGGGACCGACGTGGGCGGCGACTACCGCGGGGTGATCACGGTCGATCTAGGGCGCATGGATCGCGTGCTCGAGGTCGATCGAGCGTCGCGCGCCGCGCGAATCCAGGCAGGCGTGTTCGGGCCGGCGCTGGAGGACCAGCTGCGCCCGCACGGCCTCACGCTGCGCCACTTCCCGCAGTCGTTCGAGTTCAGCTCGCTCGGCGGCTGGATCGCGACCCGCAGCGGCGGCCACTTCGCCACGCACTACACGCACATCGACGAGTTCGTCGAGGCGCTTCGCGTGGTGACACCGTCGGGTGTGATCGAGACGCGAAGGCTCCCGGGCTCCGGCGCAGGACCGTCCGCGGACCGGTTCTTCATCGGGTCCGAGGGGACGCTGGGCGTGATCTCCGAGGCGTGGATGCGGCTCCAGGATCGGCCGACGCTGCGCGCGAACGCGAGCGTCCGCTTCGCGAAGTTCGAGGCGGGTGTCGCGGCGGTCCGCGCGCTCGGCCAGTCGGGGCTCGAGCCCGCGAATTGCCGTTTGCTCGATCCCGGAGAGGCGGCGACGTCGGCCGGTGCCACCGGCGGGGACTCGATCCTGGTGCTCGGCTTCGAGTCGGCCGACCACGCGCTCGACGCATGGATCGCGCGCGCCGTCGAGATCTGCCGGGACCACGGCGGGATCGTGCCCGACGACGCGGTCCGCACGCGTTCCGACGCGGGCGCCTCGCGCGAGGGCGCGGCCGGCGCGTGGCGCAACGCATTCATCGGAGCGCCGTACGTTCGCGACGCGCTGATCGCGATCGGGATCTTCTGCGAGACCTTCGAGACCGCGGTCACCTGGAATCGCTTCGATCGCCTGCACGCGCGCTTGATGAGCGAGGTCCGCGACACACTCGTGCGGCTCTGCGGCGCGGGCTCGATCACCTGTCGCTTCACGCACGTCTACCCCGACGGTCCGGCGCCGTACTACTCCATGCTCGCGCCCGCGCCTCGCGGCGGCGAGCTCGAGCTCTGGGACGAGGTGAAGCGCGTCGCGGGAGAGATCATCCTGGCCGAGGGCGGAACCATCACCCACCACCACGCGGTCGGACGCGATCACCGCAGCTGGTTCGATCGCGAGCGGCCGGACGGATTCGCGCGGGTGTTGCGCGCGGCGAAGGCCGAGCTCGATCCCGCGTGGGTGCTGAATCCCGGTGTGCTCTTCGATCGGAATCGAGACGGCCACCGAACTGGAGGAACCTGAGATGTCCGACGGCTACGAAACACTGCTCGTCACGCGCGAGCCCGGCGGCCTGGTCTTCTGCACGCTGAACCGACCCCGGGCGCTGAACGCGATGAGCCCGAAGCTCATCGACGAGCTGCACGCGTTTCTGGACGAGCTCCACGACGATACGGATGCGCGTCTGGTGATCCTGCGCGGCGCGGGGCGGGGATTCTGCTCGGGTCTCGATCTGCGCGAGCAGGCCGGCGGCGGCGCGACCGTGAGGCCCAGCGTCTCGGCCAGCCTGCGCGGCCAGCACAAGATCGCCGAGCTCGTGATCAAGATGCGGCGCGTCCCGCAGCCGTTCATCGCGCTGGTGCACGGCGCGGCTGCGGGCGGCGGCTTCGCGCTCGTGCTCGCGAGCGACATCCGCATCGCCGGCGAGAGCGCGCGGATGAACGCCGCGTTCATCCGCATTGGCCTGGGCGCGTGCGACATCGGGTCGTCGTACTTCCTGCCGCGGATCGTCGGCGCGTCGGTCGCCTCGGAGCTCCTGCTCACCGGAAACTTCATCGAAGCGCCGCGCGCGCTGCAGACGGGCCTGGTCTCGCGCGTGGTGCCCGACGCGGAGCTCGAGCGCGCCGGGCGCGAGATGGCCGAGGCGATCCTGCGCAACTCCCCGGTCGGCGTCCGTCTCACCAAGGACTGCCTGAACTGGAGCGTCGACGCGCCGACGCTCGAAGCGGCGATCGCGATGGAGGACCGCAACCAGATCCTCGCCAGCCAGAGCGGAGATTTTCGCGAGGGCGTGCGCGCCTTCCTGGAGAAGCGCCCGCCCAAGTACTCCGGCGACTGACGAGCCCACTCTCGGACGCCGGATCGAGTAGGATTTCGCCGAACAAGAGAAGGAAGGCTTCGCGATGGACTTCGAGCCGAGCGAGAAGGTCAAGGAAATCCAGCGGCAGCTCGATCGCTTCATGGACGAGTACGTCTACCCGGCCGAGCGCGTGGCGATGGAGCAGGTCGAGGCGTCGGGCAATCCCCACCACATGCCCGAGATCATCGTCGAGCTTGCGGCGAAGGCGAAGAAGATCGGGCTATGGAATCTGTTCCTGCCCGACGCCGAGCACGGCGCGGGGCTCACCAATCTCGAGTACGCGCCGCTCGCCGAGATCATGGGCCGCAGCGGCATCGCCTCGCGGATCTTCAACTGCGCGGCGCCCGACACGGGCAACATGGAGATCCTGGCGCAGTTCGGGAGCGACGCGCAGAAGAAGAAGTACCTGCAGCCGATGCTCGACGGCGAGATCCGCTCCTGCTTCTCGATGACCGAGCCCGAGGTCTCCAGCGCCGATCCGACGCAGCTTCAGACGCTCGCCAAGCGCGACGGCGACAGCTACGTGCTGAACGGCCACAAGTGGTTCACGTCGGGCGCGATCGGCTCGGAGTTCGCGATCGTGATGGCGGTGACCGATCCATCGGCGCCGCCGCACCAGCGCGCGAGCATGATCCTGGTGCCGACGACGACGCCCGGCTTCAAGATCGTGCGCTCGGTCTCGGTGATGGGGCACTCCGGCGGCGGCGGCCACTGCGAGATCCGATACGAGGACTGCCGCGTTCCGGTCGACAATCGACTCGGCCCCGAAGGGGCGGGCTTCGCGATCGCGCAGGCGCGCCTGGGCCCGGGACGGATCCATCACTGCATGCGCTGCATCGGCGGCTCGCAGCGGGCCTACGAGATCATGGTGAACTACGCGGCGAACCGGAAGGTCGGCGGCGAGCCGCTCGGCACCAAGCAGTTCGTCCAGGAGTTCATCGCGACCTCGAAGATGGAGATCGACCAGGCGCGTCTGTTCACGCTCTACACCGCCTGGAAGATGGACACCGTCGGCAAGAAGGAGGCCGCGCAGGAGATCTCGATGGTGAAAGTGATCGCGGCGAACCTGCTGATGGACGTCTGCGACCGCTCGATCCAGGTGATGGGATCGCTCGGCGTCTCCGACGACACACCGGTCGCCTCGATGTGGCGCAACGGCCGCTCGCTGCGGATCGCCGACGGCCCGGACGAGGTCCACAAGATGGTGATCGCCCGCCGCGAGCTGAAGCGCTGGGCGGGGCTCTCGGTGCGCTAGCGCCTGTCTATCTCTCCCGCTCGATCGCCAGGTAGAGCGTCCCGTCGCCGCGCTGAACCAGGAGCACGGCGGAGGATTCGTCCTTCGCCAGTGCTTCCTTCAGCTGCTTCGGCGAGCCGACCGCCGTGCGGTTCGCCTCGATGATCACGTCGCCGGCTCGCAGCCCGGCGCGCGCGGCGGCGGACTCGGGCTCGACCGCGGAGACGACGACGCCCTTCGATCCGATCGAGAGGCCGAGCTGGCCCGCGATCTCCTCGTTCATCGCCTGGACCTCGAAGCCCCAGTTCATCTCGGAGGACTCGTCGCTGGCGGGCTGGATCTCCTCGTCCTTCATCTTCTCGAGGGTGGCTTTCAGCTTGCGCGGCTTGCCGTCGCGGAGCACCTGCACCTCGACCGCGCTGCCGGGAGGCGTCGAGGCGACGATTCGCGGCAGGTCGTCGTAGTCTTCGATCGGCTTGCCGTCGAAGCTCGTGATCACGTCGCCGCGCTCGATCTTCGCCTTCGAAGCCGGGCTGTTCTCGAAGACTTGGCCGACCAGAGCGCCCTTGGCGTTCTCGATCTCGAAGGTCTTCGCGAGCGCCGGGGTGACGCGCTGGATCTGCACGCCCAGCCAGCCGCGCGTCACCGATCCGTGCTCCAGAAGCTGTGGCAGCAGGCTCTTCGCCATGTTGATCGGAATCGCGAAGCCGATGCCCTGTCCGTTCGCGGCGATCGCCGTGTTGATGCCGACGACGCGTCCCTTCATGTCGATCAGCGGGCCGCCTGAGTTTCCGGGGTTGATGCTCGCGTCGGTCTGCAGGAAGTCGTCGTAGGGCCCGGCGATCTGCTCGCCGCCGAAGTTCGAGCGACCCTTCGCGGAGAGGATCCCGACGGTCACGGTGTGGTCGAGGCCGAAGGGATTTCCGATCGCCATGACCCAGCTGCCGACCCGCAGGCCGTCGGAGTCGCCGAGCGGAACCGCGCGCAGTGGCTTCGGGGCTTCGACCTTGATCAGCGCCAGATCCGTCTTCGGATCGCGGCCGACCACCTTCGCCTCGAGCTCGGTCCCGTCCTCGAAGACCGCGACCATCTTCTCGGCGTTCTCGACCACGTGGTTGTTCGTGACGATCAGCCCCTCGCCCGAGACCACGAAGCCGGAGCCCGACGATGGCACGCTGAACTCGCGCGGCCCCTTCTTACGGGGCTTCCCCCCCGGCCGCTGCTGCCCGAAGAACTCCTCGAAGAGCTCCTCGGGGCCGCTGCGGAGCGTCTGCTTGCGCTCGACCTTGATGTTGACCACCGCGGGCGAGACGTTCTCCGCCAGATCCGCGAGCGAGTCCGGTCGCGCGGATGCGTCGCCCGGCTCGCCCTCGGTCCAGAAGGGCTTCGACAGCTCCGCGCGCGCGCTCGGCGCGAGCGGCGTGGCTGCGGCGACGCAGAGCGCCAGGGCTCCGATCGCGATCGGACGGAGTGCGGAAAGACCGGACATCGATTCTTCTCCCTTGGGTTCGGGGCTTCGGTTCACCAGAGCTCGAGCATCACGCTGCCGTACTGCTGGCCGCGCTGCACCACGACTACGACGCCGTCCTGGCCGAGAATCTTCGGGATCGCCCGCCGGAGCGCGCTTAGTTCATCGATCCGATCGCGGCCGATCTGAAGCACGAGATCGCCGGGGCGAAGTCCGCGCGCCTCCGCGGCGCTGTGCGGGATCACGCGTGCGACGAACATCCCGCGCTCCGCGCGAATCCCGTGCCGGCGAGCCAGCGCGTCGCTGCGGTCGGCGAGCTCGAGTCCGAGCAGAATCTGCGCGAACTCGTCGGCGCGAGTCTCGGGGAATTTCTCGGCTTCGACCTCGAGCGAGAGGCGAGCTCCCGCGCGGGCGAGCGCGAGCTTCACGGGCTGGCCGACCGTGAGGCTGCGCGCGATCTCGTAGAAGTCGCGGCGGGTGCGGATCGGCGTTCCGTCGACCATCTCGAGCACGTCGCCCCGGCGCACGTCCGCCGCCGAGGCCGGCGAGCCCTCGTAGACGCTCGAGATCAGCACTCCCGCCGCCGCGCCGACGTCGAGCGCCTCGCGCAGCTTCGGGGTGAGCTCCTGCAGCCAGATGCCGAGCCAGGCGGGAACGACCTCGCCGTGGCGGATCAGGTCGTCCACGATGCGGCGCGCGCGGTTGATCGGAATCGCAAAGCCGATGCCCTGGGCGTTTCCGAGGATCGCCGTGTTGATCCCGATCACCTCGCCGTCCAGGTTGAGCAAGGGGCCGCCCGAGTTCCCGGGATTGATGCTGGCATCGGTCTGCAGGAAGCCGTGGTACTCGCGTCCGTCGCCGCGGATCGAGCGGTTCACGGCCGACAGCACGCCGGTCGTGACGGTGTGGTTCAGCCCGAAGGGGTTTCCGATCGCGACCACGGTCTCTCCGATCATCACCTCGTCGGAGTCGCCCAGCTTCGGGGCGGGGAGCAACTCGTTCGCGTGGACGAGCACGACCGCGAGGTCGCTGGCCGGATCGCCGCCGACCAGCTCTGCGTCGAAACTGCGCCCGTCCGCCAGGCTGACCCGGATCTGCGTCGCTCCCGCGAGCACGTGTTCGTTGGTGAGCACGTAGCCGTCGCTGTTGATGATCACGCCGGTGCCCAGGCTCTGGGTCGTGCTCGGTCGCGGGTTCATGAAGCGGCGGAAGAACTCGTCGAAGAAGGGGTCGCCGCGGACGAACGGATTGCCGCTGTCCGCGACCTGCTGCGTGGAGATGATGTTCACGGTCGAGGGAGCCCCGCTCTCGGCGGCCGCGACCACGGGAGTCCGCCGCGACGCCTGGTTCGCGTGCGCGTCCGCGCAGAGGGCGCACGCGATCAGGGTGATCAGGAACAACCGCGCCATAATGGGAATTCCGGTGGGGACGCTAGGCCAGGCGCCGGATTTTCCCAAGGGTGAAGGGGATTCGCATGGAGCCTCACACGCGCGAGGGGGGCTTGGAGCTTCGGGCGGCGTTCGCTGCCGCGTTCGGCGCGCCGCCCGCCGCGGCTGCGCGCGCGCCCGGGCGGGTGAATCTGATCGGCGAGCACACCGACTACAACGGCGGGCTCGTGCTTCCGGCCGCGATCGAGCTCGCGACGCGGGTCGCGGTCCGGATGCGGTCGGACTCTCGCGTGGTCGGCCTCTCGCGCGAGCGCGGCGCCGCGAGCTCCGAGCTCGACGAGCCACCCGCGGGCGACTGGCTCGACTACGCGCGCGGCACCGCGCGGGTCCTCGCGGACGCGGGCCTGCTTCGCGAGAGCGGCTTCGAGATCGCGGTCCGATCGGATCTGCCCGAGGGCGCGGGGCTCTCGAGCTCGGCGGCGCTCGAGGCCGCGACTTCGCTCGCGCTCCTCGCCGCTTCCGGCGGCCCCGAGGTTGCGCTCGATCGGCCCGATCTCGCGCGGCTCTGCCAGCGCGCCGAGGCCGAGTTCGCGGGCGTGCCGTGCGGGATCATGGATCAGTACGCAGTCCTGTGTAGCGAGCCCGGGTCCGCGCTGCTGCTCGACTGCGCGAGCCTGGTCGCGAGCCGCGTTCCGCTCCCCGCCGGAGTCGAGATCCAGATCTTCGACACCGGCGTCTCGCGCGGCTTGCGCTCGGGCGGCTACGCGCAGCGCCGCGCGGACTGCGAGCGGGCGCTGTCCGGCGCGCGGCGAGCGCTCGGCCGGAAGCTCGCCTCGCTCTCGGAGCTCTCGATCGAGGAGCTCGCGGATCTCGCCCGAAGCCTGGACCCGGTCGCGCTGCGACGCGCGCGACACGTGGTCTCGGAGAACGCGCGCGTGCGCGAGTTCGCCCGCGCCCTCGCGGCCGGCGAGCTCGAGCGAGCGGGCGCCGAGATGTTCGCTTCGCACGAGAGCCTGCGCAGCGACTACGACGTGACCGTGCCGGAGAGCGACGCGCTCGTCGAGGAATCGCGGGGGCTGCCGGGCTGCATCGGGGCGCGGATGACGGGCGCGGGCTTAGGTGGCTGCACGGTCCATCTGGTCCGGGCCGAGCAGGCCAGCCTCTTCGCGGCCGCGCTCACCGATCGCTTCCGCGCGCGATTCGCGCGCGAGCCGCGCTTCTGGCGCACGCGTGCCGCGGGAGGGGCCGGGCTGATCTGAGCTCTCGCGCGGCGTCGCGCGCCCTCAGGGCGGCCAGTCGACGATCGGCGCGGTCGAGATCTCGACGTCCTCGTCGCGAAGAAACCGGTCGAAGAACGCCCGAACCCGGGCGTCCCCGGAGGGGCCAAAGCCCCCGTGGCGCGCGCCCGTCGCGATCACCAGGTAGCTGGGAACGCCGGCGGCCCGCAGCGCGCGGTCGAGCGCGACCGAGTGGTCGACCGCGACGGTCCCGTCATCGGACCCGTGGATCGAGAGCACCGGAGGATCATCCGGCGTGATGTAGTGGATCGGCGAAGCGGAGGTCGCCAGCCCCGGGTTCTCGCGCACGGTCCCGCCGATCAGCCTCGCCGGCGGCATGTCCTCGTCGGACGGCCCCCGGGTCGCGTTCAGGTCCGCCGGGCCGAAGAAGTTCACGACGGCGGTCACCCGGCTGCTCACGCCTGGATCGGGGCCGACCCAACCCTCGAGCGCCGCGACGTCACCGGTCAGGCCGGTCATCAGCGCCAGGTGGCCGCCGGCGCTCGAGCCCCAGACGCCGATCCGCTCCGGATCGAGCCCGTACGCGGTGGCGTTCGCGCGGATCCAGCGGATCGCCGCCTTGCAGTCGTGGATCTGCGCCGGCCAGCGCGCCTCGTCGCTGAATCGGTACTCGACCGACACTCCCGCGTACTCGCCGGAGCGGACCAACGGCAGGAGCCGGCCGGCGCCGTCGGACTTGTCCCCGATGGACCAGCCGCCGCCGTGAAAGAAGACGACCACCGGCAGAGCGGCGCTCGCGGGGTTCGCGGGCCGGTACAGGTCGAGGCGATGCCGGGCATTCGCGCCGCCATCGTAGGGGACGTCGAGCTCGAAGCGGATCGGCTCGGCGCGCAGGGCCTCGACCGTCATCGCGTAGTTCTTTCTGCCTCGCTGCTCGGGCTTGTCGCTGATCCCGGGAGTCAGGGCGCACGCGCTCGTCGAGAGCGCGAGCCATGCCGCGCTCGCGAGGCCGAGCATCCGCCGCGGTGTCTGCCGGGATCCGGTCACTCGCTCACGCTGGACGAGGTCGCGGCCGGTTGTGACTCCGCTTTCGCGCGCGGGTTCACGAGCACGAAGCGCGTGTCGTCGCCGCGCAGGGCGCGAAGCAGGAAGGGGTGGTCCTTCTTCGCGCCGAGCGCCCGTCGGAAATCGTCGAGCGTCGCGATCGGGGACTTCTCGATCTCGACGATCAGATCGCCCCGCTGCATGCCGGCTTCGGCCGCCTCGGAGCCGGGCTCGACGAACGAGACCAGAACGCCCTCGCGTCGGGGCAGGCGCTGCAGGCGGAAGCTCGCCTCGGTGATCTCCTCTACGGTGAAGCCGTGCGCGCTCTCCGCCTCGTCGGGCACGTACTTCGGCTGAGCGGCGAGCGTGGCGCGAAGCTTGCGGCGCTCGCCGCCGCGCGCGACCTCGATCGAGACCTCTTTGCCGACGCTCTTCAGCGCCACCAGCCGCTGGAACTGGCCGAGGTCCTCGTCCTTCTCCGCGCGGAGCGCCTCTCCGTCGAAGCTCGTCAGCACGTCGCCGACCTCGATCCCCGCGGCCTCGGCCGGCGAGCCGCGCGCGACGGATCCGACCACCACGCCGTGCACGTCCGGCTCGCCCCAGTAGCGCGCGAGCTCGCGTGGCAGCGGCTGGATCGTCACGCCGAGGTAGCCGCGCGCGATCCGCCCGGCGTCGAGCAGGTCGCCGGAGACGCGCTTTGCGGTGTTGATCGGAATCGTGAAGCCGATCCCGCGGCCCTGGCCGCGCGAGTTGATGCCGACCACCTCGCCGCGCAGGTTGATCAGCGGCCCGCCCGAGGAGCCGTGATCGATCATCGCGTCGGTCTGGATGAAGTCGTTCAGGAGCTGCTCGGTGCGCAGGTCGCGGCCCTTCGCGGAGACGATCCCGAGCGAGACGGAGCCCTCGAGGCCGTACGGGTTTCCGATCGCGATCACCCACTCGCCGACCGAGAGCTTGTCCGAGTCGCCGAGCTTCGCGTGCGCAAACGGCGGTTCGCCGGCGCGCGGGACGAGCCGGAGCACGGCCACGTCGGTCTGCTTGTCGGTGCCGACGATCTCGGCGTCGTAGCGCCCGTCGCGTCCGGTCACGATCACGCTCACCTTCTCGGCGCGGTCGACCACGTGCCAGTTCGTGAGCAGCACGCCCGCCGGGTCGATCAGGAATCCGGATCCCTCGATCAGGTCGCGGCGGTTGTTCACGCGCACCGCGGACTCGATGTGCACGACCGCCGGAGAGACGTTGCGGTTCACCTCGATGATTCGCGCCTGCAGCTCGTCGAGAGCGTCGCGCGCGAACGCGCGCGGGAGCGCGGCGCAGCCGCAGATCGCGAAGGCCAGCAGCGCGAGCAGGGCGCGGCGCTTCATCGCGGCACCCCGGCGTCGAGCGCGCGGCGGAACTCCCGGGCCGCGGCCTCTGGATCGGGCGCGGCGCCGAGCGCCTCGACCGCAGCGGCCCCGGATGCGCCCGCGGCGAGTGTCTCGCGGACCCGCGCCGGAGTGACTCCGCCGAGCGCGAACGCGGGAACGGGCAGGGCCTCGCAGGCCTTCGAAAGCCACGCGCATCCGCGCGCGACCGCGCCGGGCTTCGACGTCGTCGGGTAGATCGGAGACAGCATCACGTAGCTCGCGCCCTCCGCGGCGACGCGCCGCGCCTCGTCGCCTTCGTGCGCCGAATAGCCGATCAGCGCTTCCGGACCCAGGAATGCTCGCGCCTCGCGCACCGGGACGGCCTCGCGTCCCAGGTGAACGCCGTCGAGGCCGAGGGCTCTCGCCACGTCGAGACGACGGCTCGCCACCACGCGCAGGCCGCGCCGCCGGGCGGGTTCGAGTCGTTGCAAAGCCTCGGTCCACTGCGCGCCCGACCAGTCGCGCTCGCGCAGCACGACGAGCCCCACGCCGCCGCGGGCGAGCGCCTCGATCACGTCGAGCAGCGGCCGGCCCGCCGTGCCGCGCGGCCCGTCGCTCATGAAGCAGAGGCGCGGGATCACGACAGGTCGATCAGCCCTGTCTCGGGGCTCGAAGCCTGCGCGTGGAGCCGTCGCGGCATCCGGCCGGCCTCGTAGGCCGCGCGCCCGGCAAGGACCGCGAGCTTCATCGCGTGCGCCATCTTGATCGGATCCTTCGCGCTCGCGATGCCCGTGTTCATCAGCACTGCGGTGCAGCCGAGCTCCATCGCGATCGCGGCGTCGGAGGCCGTGCCCACGCCGGCATCGACGATCACCGGGCAGGACACGCTCTCCAGGATGATGCGCAGGTTCGTCGGATTGCGAAGCCCGAGTCCCGAGCCGATCGGCGCGCCCAGCGGCATGACCGCCGCGCAGCCCATCTCTTCCAGGCGCATGCAGGCGACCGGATCGTCGCTGATGTAGGGCAGGACCGTGAATCCGTCGGCGACCAGGATCCGCGCCGCCTCGAGCGTCGCGGCCGTGTCGGGGAAGAGCGTGCGCGGATCACCGATCACCTCGAGCTTCACGAGCTTCGTGTCGAGCAGCTCGCGCGCGAGCTGCGCGGTCGTCACGGCCTCCTTCGCGGTCGTACACCCTGCGGTGTTGGGCAGGATGTGGAACTGGTCGGGCGGAATCCATTCGAGCAGCGAGCCGGCTCCGCGCGAAGCGAGATCGACGCGCCGCACCGCCACCGTGATCATCTCGGCGCCGCTCGCGTCGAGCGCGCGGCGGTTCTCCTCGAACGACTTGTACTTGCCGGTTCCGATGATCAGCCGCGAGCGCAGCTCCAGGTCACCGAGTCGAAACGACGGGCTCAAGCTCCACCTCCGACGGCGTGGATCACCTCGACCTTGTCGCCGTCGCGGATCCAGACCTCCGCGAAGCGCGACTTCGGGACCACCTCGGCGTTCACGGCGACCGCGACCCGCTGCTTCCGGAGATCGAAGCGATCGAGCAGGTCGAGTACGCGGAGGGGCTCCGGCGTCTCCAGTGATTCGCCGTTCAGCACGTACTTCACGCGCGGGACGTTAGCGGAAAGCTCGCCTAGATTGAAGCGCGTGAGTGGGGGAGCGAAGACGCGTGCCTGGGCCGAGATCGACCTCGGTGCGCTCGTGCGCAACTCGCGCGCGATCCGCGCGCGCGCCGGCGGTCGCCGCTTGATCGCGGTCGTGAAGGCGGACGCCTACGGGCACGGCGCCGTGCCCGTAGCCCGCGCGCTCTCCGCCGACGGCTGCGACGCGTTCGCGGTGATCTCGCTCGACGAGGCGCTCGAGCTCCGCGACGCCGGAATTCGCGAGCCGATCCTGATTCTCGGCGAGCTGCTCGCGCCCGACGAGGCGCACGAAGCGCTCGTTCGAGAGCTCTCGCCGGTCGTGGGCCGGCTCGAGACGCTCGACTGGCTCGATCGCGCCGCGGCGCGGGTCGGGCGGGCCGCGGGCTTCCACCTGAAGCTCGACACCGGAATGGGGAGGCTCGGACTCGCGCCCGAGGATCTGCCGGCGTTCCTCGAGCGGCTTCGCGCCTCGCGGGCGCTGCGCCTCGACGGAGTGATGAGTCATCTGGCCGAAGCGGACGATCTGGACGCCCCGACCACCGAGCGCCAGCGCGCGCTGTTCTCGCAGCTCGTCCGTCGCTTGCGCGAGGCGGGCTTCGCGCCGGACTGGGTCCACCTCGACAACTCCGCCGGCATCGCGCGCGGGTCCGCGCCCGGCACCGACGCGGTTCGCCCGGGAATCTGGCTCTGGGGCGCCGAGCCGCTGCTCGCGGGCGAGCATCGGCTGGAGCCGGTGATGAGCCTCTTCGCGCGCGTCTGCCACGCGAAGACGGTCCGGGCCGGCACGCGAATCGGCTACGGCGGGGATTTCGTCGCGCGCGAGACCACGCGGATCCTGACGCTCGCGATCGGCTACGCCGACGGTCTGCCGCGCGCGGTCGGCGGGAAGATCGACGTGGGCTTTCGCGGCCGTCGCGTGCCCCTGGTCGGGCGCGTCTCGTGCGATCTCGCGGCCGCCGCCGTGCCCGGAAGCGAGCCGATCGACCCGGGCGACGAGGTGCTGATCTTCGGCAGGCGCGGCGAGCTCGCGATTCCGGTCGAAGAGGTGGCGACGGCGGCCGGCACGATCTCGTACGAGATTCTGGCGCGGATCGGAAAACGGGTGCCGCGCATCGCGACTTGATTCCAGCGCCGCACCCGCGTACATCGGGGCCTCACTCGGAGGGAACCATGCGCGTGCTCGTCCTTGGCTCCGGAGGCCGCGAGCACGCGCTCGCCTGGGCGATCGCGCGCAGCCCGCTCGTCGACGCGGTGCTCTGCGCCCCGGGCAGCGACGGGATCGCAGAGGACGCGCAGGGGCTCGCGGTCGATCCGCTCGATCCGCGCGCGCTGCTCGAGGCGGTGAAGCGCGAGGGCGTCTCGCTCGTCGTGGTCGGACCCGAGGACCTGCTCGCGGCGGGCATTGCCGATCGTCTGGCAGACGCCGGCGTCGCGGTCTTCGGCCCGAGCGCCGAGGCCGCGCGGCTCGAGTCGAGCAAGCACTTCGCCAAGGAGTTCATGGCGCGGCACGGAGTTCCGACCGCCGCATTCCAGGGCTTTCGCGACGCCGACGCGGCCGAGGCGCACGTGCGCGCTCGCGGCGGCGCCTGCGTGGTGAAGGCGGACGGTCTGGCGGCGGGGAAGGGCGTGTTCGTCTGCGCCGGACCCGACGAGGCGCTGCGGGCGATCGGCGAGGTCATGCGCGAGCGGCGCTTCGGCGCCTCGGGCGCCGAGATCGTGATCGAGGAGCGGCTCGAGGGCCAGGAGGCGAGCTTCTACGCGATCTGCGACGGTGAGCGCTTCACGGTGTTCTCGCACGCGCAGGACCACAAGCGCGCGCTCGACGGGGACCGCGGCGAGAACACCGGCGGAATGGGCGCGTACTCGCCGGCCCGCCCGATCGACGCGGCGCTCGAGCGGGAGATCGTCGAGACGATCGTGCGGCCCACCGTCGCCGGAATGCGCGCCGAGGGGCGGCCGTTTCGCGGCGCGCTCTTCGTCGGCCTGATGATCGACGAGGGACGGCCGCGCGTGATCGAGTTCAACGCGCGCTTCGGCGATCCGGAGACGCAGGCGCTGCTGTTCCGGCTCGAGAGCGATCTGGTGCCGCTCCTCGTGGGAGCGGCCGAGGGGCGCCTGCCCGACGATCCCGCGCCGGTGCGCTTCGGCGACCCCGCGGTCTGCGTGGTGCTGGCGAGCGAGGGCTATCCGCGCGGCTACCCGACCGGACGCGAAATCAGCGGGCTCGACGCGCTCGCCGGGCTTCCCGACGCAAAGGTGTTTCACTCCGGGACCCGGCGCGTCGCCGGCCGCTGGCAGACCGCGGGCGGCCGGGTGCTCGGCGTGACGGCGCGCGGCGCGACGCTCGAAGCCGCGAGATCGCGCGCCTACGAGCTCGCCGCGCGGGTGCATTTCGACGGCGCCCACTACCGGCGCGACATCGCGGCCGGCGCTGCGACGTCGCCTCGGCGTTGATCGTCCCGCTCGCGGACGCGGTCCTCCGGCTCGCGCGCTCCGAGCTCGTCGCGTACCCGACCGAGACCGTCTACGGCCTGGGCGCCGACGCGTTCTCGGCCGAAGCGCTGGCGCGGCTGCGCGCGCTGAAGGGCCGCGACGCCGAGCGCGGCCTCTCGGTGCTGATCGCCGACCTGGCCGCCCTGGAGCGCTTCGCCGCGCCGCTCGCGCCCGAAGCGCGGCTCCTGGCCGAACGCTTCTGGCCCGGGCCGCTCACGCTGGTCGTGCCGGTCGCCGACGCTCGCTTCGCCGGCGTTCGCACACCGCTCGGTGTCGGGTTCCGCTGCTCTTCGCAGTCGAGCGCGAGCGCGCTCGCGCGCGCATCCGGGCGCCCGATCGTCTCCACCAGCGCCAATCGCAGCGGCCAGGAGCCGTGCGCGACCGCCGCCGAGGTCGAGCGCGAGTTCGGACCCGAGCTCGCGATCCTCGGCGGCGAGCCCGCCTCGGGGCTCGCGCCGTCCACCGTCGTCGCGATCCGAGGCGGTGGCGGGCTCCAGCTGCTTCGGGAGGGCTCGCTCTCCAGATCCGAGCTCGAGGCGGTCCTCGCGGGCCCCGGCTAGTCGACCGGCCCGATCCGGAGCCGCAGGTCTTTCGGCGCGGTCTCGCCGAGTCGCTCGCGCAGACGCGCGAGGATTCGCGGCTTCTCCAGCTGCAGGCGCTGCATCCAGGACGAATCGCGCACGCGCGCCTGGATCACGCCGTTTCGCACCCCGTCCGGGCGGCAGTGGGGGTGGAATTCCGGCCCGACCGCCTCGTCCCAGGCGCGGATCACCTGCACGGCGATCGCGGTCGCGCCCAGACCGACCTCTTCGAGCATTCGCGGCAGCAGGTCGGCGATCGACTCCGCCGGGCCCCGCCGGCGCTTCGGATCGTCGGAGGTGCGCCCTCGCGGGGGACGACGGGGATCGCCAGCATTCGGCACGGTCGGCATGGTATCCGACGTGCTACCGTCCGCGCCGACGATGGGCGAGCGCAAGACGACCACCTTGAAGTGCGATTTCTGTGGCCACGAGGCCAGGCGCGTGCGCCGCATCGCCTTGGATACCGGCTACGACCGGCTCGGCCAACGCCACGTGGTCCGCTACGCCTGCGAGAGGTGCTCGCGCGAGAAGGATGCGGCCAGGGCGGCCAAGGTTGACGCCCGCCAGAAGCCCTTATAGCTTCGCGACTTCGCCCGCCCGGGCCGAGCCAACTCGACGCTCTCGGAGTCTTGCCATGGTCACCGTTCGCCTCTATCGCACCGGCGCCAAGAACACGCCTTCCTATCGCATCGTCGTCATGGACTCGCGCAAGAAGCGCCAGGGACGCGTGCTCGAGCAGCTCGGCACGTACGACCCGCGCGGCGGGGGCGCGGTCGAGCTTCGCGAGGCGTCGCTCGCGAAGTGGGTCGAGCGGGGCGCGACCCTCTCCGACACCGTCGCGTCGCTGGTCAAGCGTCAGAAGGCCACGCAGGCCAGCGCGACGAGCGCGAGCTAGGTCGAGCCGATGAAGGAGCTCGTCACGTTCATCGCGCGCACGCTGGCCGAGGAGCCCGAAGAGGTCGAGGTCCACGCCGCCGAGGATCACGTGATCGAGCTTCGGCTTGCCCCGGACGACGTCGGCCGGATCATCGGCCGGCGCGGCAAGACGGCCAAGGCCATCCGGACCCTGCTGGCCGTGGGCGGCGATGGCTGGGACCTCGACATCGCCGGGCACGGCGAGGACGATGAGGACGAGGACGGCGACGTCGACGAGGACGATCGGGATTGAGCCGTGGCAGCGAGCGGACGAGTGAACGAGATCGAAGCGACGCCTGGCGTCGCCGGCCGGGACTGGGTCGAGCTGGGCCGGGTGCTCCGGCCGCACGGCTTGGACGGCGGCCTGCTCGTCGCGCTGCACGGGGACGACCCCTCGAATCTCCTCTCGGCTGAAACCATCGCGCTGCGCTCCCGCCCCGGGACGATCCCGTTCAGGGTCGAGAGCGCCGAGCCCGTCGGCGCCCCCCGTGGCCGGCTTCGACTTCGGCTCTTCCTCTCCGGGATCGACTCCTGCGACCGCGCGCGGGTCTGGAACGACGCGGCGGTGCTCGTGCCACCCGAGTCGATCCGCGAGCTGCCTGCGGGCGAGTACTACTGGCGCGACCTGATCGGGCTCGTGGCGCGCGCCGCCGACGGATCGGAGCTCGGCGTCGTGGCCGAGATCCTCGCGACCGCGGGCGCCGACGTGCTGGTGATTCGCCGGGAGGGCCGGGCCGACCTGCTCCTGCCGGTGGTCTCGGAGTGGATCCTGCGGCTCGAGCGCGAGGACGGCGAGCTCTGGCTCGATCCGCCGCGCGAGCTGATCGCCGAGGCGCGATCATGAGCGCTGGCCCCCGGATCGACGTCGTCACCATCTTCCCCGAGCTGGTGGAGCACTTCCTCTCGGGCTCGCTGCTCGGTCAGGCCCGCAGGGACGGGCTCTTGGACGTGGGGGTCACGGACCTGCGCTCGTTCTCGAGCGACCGGCACCACAGCGTCGACGATGCCCCGTTCGGGGGCGGCGACGGGATGGTGCTGAAGTGCGAGCCGGTCGTGGCGGCGATCGAGGCGATCGCGCGGCCCGGCGCCAGGGTGATCGCGCTCTGCCCGCGTGGCCGCCGCTTCGATCAGGCGCTCGCGCGGGAGCTCGCCGGCGAGCGGCAGCTGGTCCTGCTCTGCGGGCGCTACGCGGGGTTCGACGAGCGAATCTTCGCGGCCACGGGTGCGGAGCCGCTCTCGATCGGGGACTATGTCCTGGCCGGGGGGGAGCTTGCGGCATTGGTCGTGACCGAAGCGGTGACGCGTCTGGTGCCGGGCGTGCTCGGCAATCCGATCTCGGCCGAGGCGGACTCCTTCTCGGGGGATCGGCTCGAATATCCTCTGTACACCCGCCCGCGCGAGTTTCGCGGGCTCGGAACTCCCGAGGTCCTGCTCTCGGGCAATCACGCAGAGATCGAGCGCTGGCGCGCGCGAGAAGCCGAGCGGCTGACGCGCGAACGCCGGCCGGATCTCCTCGAATCCAAGGGAGCGAAGCGATGAGACAGATCTCCGAAGTCGGCCGGCTCGGACTCCGAGAACACCCCGAGTTCCGCGCGGGTGACACGGTTCGCGTGCACGTGCGGATCAAGGAAGGCGACAAGGAACGCATCCAGGTCTTCGAGGGCGTGGTGCTGCAGCGCCGGCGTGGCGGCGACTCGGCCAGCTTCACCGTGCGCAAGGTCTCCTACGGCGTGGGCGTGGAGCGCATCTTCCCGCTTCAGTCGCCTGCGATCGCCAAGATCGAGCTGAAGGCGCGCGGACGCGTCCGGCGGGCGCGCCTCACGTATCTGCGCCAGCTCTCCGGCAAGGCCGCGAGGATCAAGGAGCGCGACACGTTCGCGTCCGCTGGCGGCGAGGCCGCGGCAGCGTCGGCGAAGGAAGAGACGACTCCGGACGCATGAGGATCCACGGGATCCAGCTGCGCGGGCTGACCTCGCTGACCGGCGATCACCAGCTCGTTCTCGATCCCGGCTACACCGTTCTGCGTGGTTCCGGACCCGACGCCGCGCGAGCCCTGTTCGCGCTGATTCGCGGGCTCCTGCATCCGGCCTGCAACGAGGCGACCCGGCTCGATTCGCGCGGGCGCGCGGTGCTGACGCTCGCGCTCCGCTCCGATGGCTGTCTGATCGCCGCGGACTTCGCGCGCGGGCGCGTATCGCTCGGCCGGATCGAGGCGGGCGGGGGGCCGGCGAAGGCGATCTCGGGCGACCCGCACGAGATCGAGGCGCAGCTCGCGGCGCTGGGGCTTCCTGCGGCGGAGGAGTTCGAGCTGCTCCACGTTTCGGGCTCGGCCGGGGCGGGCGGGCGCGGCCCGAACGGTCCGAGCCGGGAGCCGATCTACCCGCCGGCCATCGAGGCCAGCCGGCCGGGCCCGACGCCGGAGGCGACGGCCGCGCGGCTCGAAGCGGAACGCGCGCGGCTCCTGGCCGAGCACGAGCAACGCGCCGGCGCGCTCGCGCGCGAGCGTGCCCGGCTGGAAGCGGAGCTCGCTCGCGCGCTTCGAGGCGCGGCGGTGGATCGGGTCCGCGACGAAGCCAGGCTGCGCGAGCTGCAGCTCTTCGAAGACGAGCTCTCCGAGCTCGAGCGCGAGCACGAGGGTGCCCTGGCGGAGATCGAGAAGCACTCCGCGCTCGCAGGCCCGAAAGACGAGCTCGAGTCCAGACTGCGGGCCTTTCGGACGCTGGCCACGCAGCACGAAGAAGAGCGCGCGGTGGTCGAGGACACGCGCTCCGCTCTGCTGGCCGATCGCGCCCGGCTCCGGGCTACGCCGCGCCGGCTGCTCGTGCCGATCGCGCTCGGCTCCGCGCTGGGGATCGCGGGCGGAGCCGCGGGCGCGGTTGGCCATCCCGTCGGCTACGTCTTCGCCGGCATCGGCGTCGTCTCGCTTCTCGCCGCGCTCGTCACCACGCGAGTCGTGCGCGCGAAGCTCGCCCGGATCGAGACGCTGCTCGCCGTGCTTCGCGTCCGGGAGCGCACCTCGGAGCGGCGCTTCGAGAGCGAGGGGGCAGAGGTCCGCGCAATCATGGTCGCGCTCGGCGTCGGCTCGCCCGAGGAGCTCGGCGCCGCCGCGCGCGGATTCGCGGAGAAGCTCGAAGCCGTGCAGACGCGCAAGTGGCGGATCGCGGAGCTCGAGCAGGTCTATCCCCCCGAGCGTCGCGAAGAACGCGCGCAGCTCGAGCAAGCGCTTCGGGACGGCGAGGAGGCTCCGGCGGTGCGCGCGGCCCGGGCTGCGCTCGCAGCGTGCCCGGCCGACGTTCCGCCCCCCGAGCTCCCGGCCGCCCCTCTGCCGGCCGAAGCCGCCCAGCCCGAGCCGGCGCCGCTCGACGCGGATACGGCCGTCGATCTGTTCGAAAAGCCCGACGAGGAGCCCGAGCCGGCTCCAGAGTCGATCGGCCCCGAGGGTCTGCTCTCGGCTGCATCCCGCCTCCTGGATCGCAGCGAAGCAGAGCTTCGCGCGCGGCTGGGTCCGGTGCTGCCCGTCTACCTGCGCGCGCTCTCGATGGGAGTCTTCGCGAGCGCGCGCGTCGGAGACGCGGGCGGCTGGATCCTGCGCGGCGCCGACCGCGACGAGCAGCCGTACACGGCGCTTCCCGACCGCGAGCGCGAGCTGGTGCGGCTCGCCGTGCAGCTCGCGCTGCTCGAGGCGCTCGCCGCCGATCGGCGCGTCCCGCTCCTGGTCGGACCGGATCTGCCGGTGCGCGGCCATGCCGAGCAGCGCGCGCTGGCTCGGGCGTTCAAACGCCTCGCCTCGGTCGTGCAGGTGATCCAGATCGTGACGACGTCGGCGCCGTGGACGGAGCAGGCCGGAAGGAGCGTCGAGCTCTAGCGGCGGTCCGCCGTGAAGGCGTCGCGAAAGTGCGTGACGACCGGCGGCGTCGCGCCCGCGTCGATCGCCACCACGTCGAAGCGAACCCACGAGAAGCGCGGCAGACCGCCGCGTGCGAGCAGCTCGGCGGTCGCACGGGCGACGCGGGCCTGCTTGCGCCGGTCCACCGAGGCCGCGGCCGAGCCGAAGCGGTCGCTCGAGCGCAGACGGACCTCGACGATCACGAGCGCCGTGCCGTCGAGCGCGATCAGATCGAGCTCCGCGTGCCGAAGGTGTACGTTTCGCGCGACGATGCGAAAACCGAGCCGTTCGAGATGTCGCGCCGCGAGTGCCTCGCCAGCGGCGCCTCGCGCCCGCAGCTGCCCGGGAGCGCGCCCCGGAGGTCGTTCGGACATGGACGTGCCTCGTCTTCGGGGTGAGGCGAGGTGACCGTACCCGACCCGGGCGCGACGGTCTACGTCGTCGCCACGCCGATCGGGAATCTCGAGGATCTGTCGCCGCGGGCGCAGCGCCTGCTGCGCGAGGTCTCGCTGATCGCGTGCGAGGACACCCGCCACACCTCGCTGCTCTGTCAGCGCTACTCGATCGCGACGCCGCGCGTCTCGCTGCACGCGCACAACGAGGCCCGGCGGGTGCCGGAGCTGCTCGAGAGGCTCGCGCGCGGCGAGTCGATCGCGCTGGTCTCCGACGCGGGGACGCCGCTCGTCTCGGATCCGGGCGAGCGGCTCGTGCGCGCGGCGCTGGACGCGGGCGTGCCGGTCGTCCCCGTTCCGGGGCCATCGGCGATCCTCGCCGCGCTGGTCGCGAGCGGCTTTTCGACGCGGTGCTTCGCCTTCTTCGGGTTCCTGCCGCGGAAGGGCGCAGACCGCTCGCGGACGATCGCCGCACTGGCCGCGTTCTCCGGGTCGCTGGTGCTCTTCGAGGCGCCCAATCGCGCGGCCGCGACGCTCGCGGATCTCCGCGCCGCCCTGGGACCGCGCCGCGTGGCGCTCGCCCGAGAGCTCACCAAGCGACACGAGACGGTGTTGCGCGGCGTTCTGGGCGAGCTCGCGCTCGACGATCTGCGCGGCGAGCTCACGATCGTGGTGGAGGGTCCGGCCGAGCAGGCGCCGCCGGAAACGACCGCCGAGGACGTCGACGCGAGCGTCGATCGCCTGCTCGAATCCGGGCTCTCGGCGCGCGATGCCGCGCGCCGGCTCGCCGCAGAGACCGGACTCGCGCGGCGCGATGCCTACGCGCGCGTGCTCGCGAGGAAGCCGCGCGGGTCGAAGACCTAGCCTGGATTTCTCACCACTCAAACGAGCACAGGCCGGCTGACTTCTGTTAACCGTTGAGTTGCAAGACAAAACGGGCCAACAGAAAGGGTCGACC
>VGRW01000018.1 GCA_016875225.1 Deltaproteobacteria bacterium | reverse complement strand
GGGGGCAACGGCCAGATCATCGACACGATGATCCACGACGGCCTCTGGGACCCGTACAAGAACTTCCACATGGGAAACTGCGGCGACATGGTCGCGGCCAAGTACGGCTTCAGCCGAGAGGACCAGGACGCGTTCGCCGCCGAGTCGTACCGCCGCGCGCGCGCCGCGCAGGCGAGCGGCAAGTTCAAGGCAGAGATCGTGCCGGTCGAGATCGCGGGAAAGAAGGGCTCGGTCGTCGTCGACCAGGACGAGGAGCCCGGCCGCGGCGACCCGTCGAAGTTCGCCGGCCTTCGCGCGGCTTTCTCGAAGGATGGAACCGTCACCGCGGCGAACGCCTCGTCGATCAACGACGGAGCGGCCGCGCTGGTCGTGACGAGCGCGGAGAAGGCGATCGAGCTCGGCCTGCCCAAGCTCGCGCGAATCGTCGCCGACGCGACCGCGGCGGTGGAGCCGGAGTGGTTCACGATCGCGCCGGTTCACGCGCTCGCGAAGCTCTACGCGAAAACGGGCACGAAGCCTGGCGACTGGGATCTCTACGAGATCAACGAGGCCTTCTCGGGCGTGACGATGGCGGCGGTGAAGGAGCACGGGATCGACCCGGAGACCGTGAACGTGCACGGCGGCGCGGTCGCGCTCGGACACCCGATCGGCTGCTCGGGCGCGCGCGTGCTGGTGACGCTCCTGCACGCGCTCCGCGACCGAGGCAAGCGGCGCGGCATAGCGACGCTCTGCATCGGCGGCGGCGAAGCGGTGGCGCTCGCGGTGGAGCTGATCTGATGAAGACCCTGGGCGTTCTCGGAACCGGAACGATGGGTGCGGGTCTGGCGCAGGTCGCGGCGCAGTCGGGCTTCTCGGTGCTGTTCTGGAATCGCAAGCAGGCCTCGGTCGACAAGGGCCTGGCGGCGATCAAGAAGGGCTTCGGGAGGCTGCTCGCCAAGGAGAAGATCTCGCAAGCCGACCACGACGCGGCGCTCGGCCGCGTCCGCGGCATCTCGGCGCTCGAGGATCTGAAGGCCGCCGACATCCTGCTCGAGGCGGTGCCCGAGGATCTCGACACCAAGCGCGAGCTGTACGAGAAGCTGCACGCGCTCTGCAACGAAGAGGTGATCTTCGCCACGAACACATCGTCGCTCTCCGTGACCGCGCTCTCGGCGCTCTCGGGCCGGCCGACGAAGTTCGTGGGCATGCACTTCTTCAATCCGGTTCCGGCGATGAAGCTGGTCGAGATCGTGCGCGGTCTCGAGACCAGCGATGCGACCGCGCAGGCCGTCACCGATCTCGCGGAGCGGCTCGACAAGGTGCCCGTTCCGGTGCGCGACATGCCGGGCTTCGTGGTGAACCGCGTGATCATGCCGATGATCAACGAGGCCGCCACCGCGCTACAGCAGGGCGTGGCGGACGCGCGCTCGATCGACGAGTGCATGAAGCTGGGTTGCAACCACCCGATGGGTCCGCTGGCGCTCGCGGATCTGGTCGGATTGGACGTCGTCTGGGCGATCCTCGACTCGCTGCACCGCGAGTTCGGCCAGTCCCACCACAAGCCCTGCCTCGAGATCACCAAGCGCGTCGAGGCGGGTCACCTGGGCACGAAGACCGGACGCGGCTTCTACACATACTGACGACGCGCGACATCGCGGGCAGTCCGGCCGGCCTGGCCGCTCAGTCGACCGGCACGCGGTCGCGGCCGTCGAAGGCCGGCGCGTAGATGGCGTAGGCCAACGCCGGCGCGCCGGACGCGTTGCGGAACGCGTGCGGCATTCCGCGCGGCACGTACAGGATCGACCCTTCGCCGACTGGCCGCTCCTCGTCGCCGAGCCGCATGGCGCCGTGCCCGCGCAGCATCACGACGAACAGGTCGTGCCGATCGTGGCGGTGCGGGATCTCGCGGTCGACGATCCAGACCGCGTGGTGGCTCGAGTGTTCGTCGCGTCCGATCTCGCTCACCTGGAAGTCCTTGCCCGGTGCGAGCGGGTAGCGGCTGGCGAGCGCCTCGAGCGGGAGCGTGAGTCGCCCGGTCGCGAACACCGCATCGAGCGCGGGCGCGGCGGGCTCGGCCGGCGCGGCGAGCGCGCTTGCGGCGATCGCGACGCTGCAGAGGGCCATTCGAGCTCGCGGGGCTCTCATCGTGAATCTCCTCCAGCGCTGATCTCCTCGAGCTCGCGGCGCGCGGTCTCGGGCAGGAGCAGAACGGCGAGCGCGGCGAACGCCGTCGCCAGCGAGACCAGGGGGATCACCACGCCCTGATCGCCGAGCCAGTCCATTCCGCGCGCGTAGGCGAAGAGCCCTGCGGCGACTCCGAGCGTCTCGAGCAGCGCGAGGCTCCCGCCGCCGGTGCCCCGAAGCGCGGTCGGGAAGAGCTCGGTCGCGAGCGCGCGCGTCGTGACCGAGCTCGCCATCGACAGGAACACCATCGCGGTCCAGGGCAGCGCCACGAGCGACGCCGGACCTGCGTAGAAGCCGAACGCGCAGAGCGGGAAGAGCACGAGCACGACGGCGGCGATCGCGCGTCTGCCGATGCGATCGCCGAGCCGGCCCGCAACCGGGTTTCCGACGATGCCGAACGCGCCAAACGAGATCGACAGCGCCGCGAACGTGCCGGGCGTCCAGCCGCGCTCGGTCTGCAGGAACTCGGAGATGAACTGGAACGCGACTCCGGTCCCGGCTGCAGAGAGCCCTCCGAGCAGCCCGAGCGCGAGCGCTCGCCGGGGGTGAAGTCGGTACAGCTCCGCGATCGGTGCGAAGGCGGCCGAGATCGCCTCGCCGACGCCGCGCGAAGCGACCAGCCCCTGGCTGTGCTCGTTCCAGCGCTTCGTCTCCACGATCCCGCGCCGCAGCGCCGGGAAGAGCAGGAGCGGCACGAGGCCGATCATGTACAGCGCGCGCCAGCCGAACGGAAGCGAGTCCACGAACGCGTAGACCAAGGCGCCAGCGCCGAAGCCGATCGCCGACACGCCGCCGAGCATGCCGATGCCCCAGCCGCGGTTCTCGGCCGGGAACTCCTCGGTCACGACGACGAACGTCACGACCGAGGCCGTCACGATGAACGTGCGCGTCAGGACCTGGAACAGCACGAACTGCAGGGCCGATTGGGAGAGCGCGGTGAGCCCCGAGCCGAGGCTCATTCCGACGACGCAGACCAGGAGAAGGCGCCGGCGGCCGAGGCGATCCGCGAGTGGCACCAGGAAGAACGCGGGCAGGGCGCCGAATCGCGTCGCTCCGGTGAAGTCGCCGAGCCCCGCCTTCGAGAGCCCGAAGCTCGCGCCGATCTGCGGCAGCGCATTGCCGAGCAACGACAGGTCGAAGTTCTCGAAGAACATCGCGAAGGTCAGAAAGCCGAGCAGGCGCAGCTGCGCGGGCGAGATGCCGTGGGGAATTCCGCCGAGGAAGGGAGGAATCCACCAGGGGTTCTCGCGTGGCGACCGATACGAGGGCGAGCCTGCGGAATCGTCCATTCGCGCGGCATACTACGTGAAATGAGTTCGCTGCCCCGCACCCCGGCTCGGAACGCCGCGCCGGACACCGAGCGCGGTCCCGTCCGCGCGGTCACCGCTGCGGCCCTGTTCGACGGGCACGACGCGTCGATCAACATCATGCGCCGGCTCCTGCAGGCGCAGGGCGCCGAGGTGATCCACCTGGGGCACGACCGCTCGGTGGACGACGTCGTCTGCGCCGCGCTTCAGGAGGACGCGGATCTGATCGCGGTCTCGTCCTACCAGGGCGGTCACCTCGAGTTCTTCCGCTACCTGATCGATCGCCTGCGCGAGGCGGGCGCCGGACACATCCGCGTCTACGGCGGCGGCGGCGGCGTGATCTCGCCCGACGAGGTGCGGCAGCTGCACGCGTTCGGCGTCACGCGCATCTTCCGGCCCGAGGACGGGCAGCGGATCGGGCTGGCCGGGATGATCGCGCAGGTGCTCGAGCCGGGCTTCTCTCGTCCGGAGCCGCGTCCGGAAGAGGAGCTGGCGCGGCTCGGCGTCGAGTCGACCACGGCGGTGGCGCGGCTGATGAGCTTCTTCGAGGCGCACGGCGGCGCGAACGAAGCGTCGCTCGATCCGTTGCGGCAGCGCCTCGCCGCGCGCAGGCGGGGCGCCGCAGCGCCGGTGATCGGCTTCACCGGAACCGGCGGCGCTGGAAAGTCGACCCTCCTCGACGAGCTGGTGCGCCGCTTCCAGCGCGCATATCCGCAGAAGAGCGTCGGAGTGATCTCCGTCGATCCGACCCGCCGCTCGAGCGGTGGAGCCCTGCTGGGAGACCGGCTGCGGATGAACGCGATCCGACCGCCGGGAGTCTTCGTGCGCTCGTTCGCGACGCGCCGTGCTCATCTCGCGGTCTCGTCGGCCGTATCCGATGGCGTGCGCGTGCTTCAGGCCGCGAACTTCGATCTGATCCTGGTCGAGACGGCCGGGATCGGCCAGAGCGATTCCGAGATCGTCGACCTGGTCGACCTCTCCGTCTACGTGATGACGCCGGAGTACGGCGCGCCATCGCAGCTCGAGAAGATCGACATGCTCGAGCTCGCCGACGCGATCGTGCTGAACAAGTTCGACCGGCGAGGCGGCGAGGACGCGCTTCGCGACGTGCGCAAGCAGTGGCGCAGGAACCATCCCGAGGCGCAGCGCGCGGATGACCGCGTGCCGGTGTTTCCGACCATCGCGAGCCGCTGGAGCGATGGCGGAACCGACCGCTTCTTCGCGGACCTGATCGCGCAGGTCGGCGAGCGCGGGTTCGAGGGCTTCGCGCAGGCGGAGCGACTGCCCGCCGTGCTGCCGAAGACCGCCCCGCTCGTGCCGGCCGGGCGTAGCCGATATCTGGCCGAGATCGCCGAGTCCGTTCGCGCGCATCGCGTGCGCGCCGACGCCGATGCGCAGCGGGCGCGAGCCGCGTGCGGACTCCGCGAAGCTCTGCGCGCGCTCGGGGACGAGGTGCCGGAGATGGCGCAGCCATTCCCCGCGGAGGCGCTCGCCGACGGCGCGGGTCCGGTCGAGCGCGTGCTGCTGCGTCGCCGCTACGACGAGCTGCTCCGCGCGCTCTCCGAGCCCGCCCGGCGCGAGCTCGCGGGCTGGCCGGAGCTTCGCGCGCGCTATCTCGACGAGAGCCAGAGCTACGAAGTTCGCGGCCGCGCGATCGTCGCTGCGAACCATGTTCGCAGCCTGTCCGGGCTCGCGGTCCCGCGCGTGGCGCTTCCCGACACGTCGGACTGGGGAGAACTCGCCCGCTTTGCGGTGCTGGAGAATCTGCCCGGGCGTTTCCCGTTCACCGCGGGCGTCTTTCCGTTCAAGCGCGTCGAGGAGGATCCCGCCCGGATGTTCGCGGGCGAGGGGCCCGCGGAGCGCACGAACCGCCGCTTCCACATGCTCGCGAAGGACCAGCCCGCCGTGCGACTCTCGACCGCGTTCGACAGCGTCACGCTCTACGGGCGCGATCCCGCCGAGCGTCCCGACATTTTCGGGAAGGTCGGCACCTCGGGCGTCTCCATCTCGACGGTCGACGACGCGGTGAAGCTGTATTCCGGCTTCGATCTGCTCGACCCGAAGACCTCGGTCTCGATGACGATCAACGGCCCGGCCCCCGTCGTGCTCGCGTTCTTCTTCAACGCGGTGATCGATCAGGCGGTGGAGCGGCACCTGCGCGAGACCGGGCAGGTCGAGCGCGTCCGCGCCGAGCTCGCCTCGCTCGGGCTGCCGCGCTACGACGGGCCGCTTCCGGAGAACCACGACGGTCGCGGGCTGCTTCTGCTCGGCGTCTCGGGCGACCGAGTCGTCGATCCCGAAACCTACGCGCGGATCCGCCGCGAGGCGCTCTCGAGCGTGCGAGGCACCGTGCAGGCCGACATCCTGAAGGAAGACCAAGCGCAGAACACCTGCATCTTCTCGTCGGAGTTTTCGCTCGGGCTGATGGGCGACGTGCAGGAGTACTTCTCGCGAAACCGTGTCGAGAACTTCTACTCGGTCTCGATCTCCGGCTATCACATCGCGGAAGCGGGCGCGAATCCGATCTCGCAGCTCGCGTTCACGCTCGCCAACGGCTTCACCTACTGCGAGTACTACCTGAGCCGCGGGCTCGCGATCGACGAGTTCGCGCCGAATTTCTCGTTCTTCTTCTCCAACGGCCTCGATCCGGAGTACGCGGTGATCGGGCGGGTCGCGCGCCGCATCTGGGCGATCGCGATGCGCGACCGATACGACGCAGCCGAGCGCAGCCAGAAGCTCAAGTACCACATCCAGACCTCGGGCCGATCGCTGCACGCGCAGGAGATGTCCTTCAACGACGTTCGCACCACCCTTCAGGCGCTTCTCGCGCTGCAGGACAACTGCAACAGCCTGCACACCAACGCCTACGACGAAGCGGTGACCACTCCGACCGAGGAGTCGGTGCGGCGGGCTCTGGCCATCCAGCTGGTGCTGAACCGCGAGTACGGCTGGCTCAAGAACGAGAACCCGATCCAAGGCTCCTACTACCTCGAGCAGCTCACCGACGCGGTCGAGGACGCCGTGCTCCAGGAGTTCGAGCGCATCTCGGCGCGCGGCGGCGTGCTCGGCGCGATGGAGACGATGTACCAGCGCGGCCGGATCCAGGACGAGAGCCTGCACTACGAATCGCTGAAGCACTCCGGAGAGCTCCCGATCGTGGGCGTGAACACGTTCCTGAACCCGAAGCCAGAGGCCGAGTCGAGCGCGCCGCGCGAGCTGATCCGCGCGTCCGAGGCCGAGAAGCAGGCGTGCCTCGCGAACCTGCGCGCGTTCCACGCGCGACACCGGGACGAGGCGCCCGCGGCGCTGGCGCGACTTCAGGAAGTCGCTCGCTCTGGCAAGAACGTCTTCGCCGAGCTGCTCGAGACGGTGAAGGTGGCGAGTCTGGGGCAGATATCCGAGGCACTCTTCGAGGTCGGCGGGCGCTACCGCCGCAGCATGTAATCACGGAGGAACGAGTGGAGAAGCGAGATCCGAAGACGAGCGCCGACGTCGCCGCGTGGCGCAAGCTCGCAAGCGAGGATCTGCGCGGCGAGAGCCCCGACACCTTGATCTGGAGCACACCCGAGGGCATCGCCGTGAAGCCGCTCTACACAGCGGCGGATCTCGAGGATCTCGCCGACACCGACTCGCTTCCCGGCGTCTTCCCGTTCGTGCGGGGACCGCGCGCGACGATGTACGCCTTCCGGCCCTGGACGGTGCGCCAGTACGCGGGCTTCTCCACCGCGGAGGAGTCGAACGCGTTCTTCCACGACAACCTGAAGGCCGGACAGATGGGCCTGTCCGTCGCGTTCGATCTCGCCACGCATCGCGGCTACGACTCGGACCACCCGCGCGTGGTCGGCGACGTCGGCAAGGCGGGCGTCGCGATCGACTCGGTCGAAGACATGAAGATCCTCTTCGACGGCATCCCGCTCGACAAGATGTCGGTCTCGATGACGATGAACGGCGCTGTGATCCCGACGCTCGCGAACTTCATCGTCGCGGCCGAGGAGCAGGGCGTTGCGGCCACGAAGCTCACCGGCACGATCCAGAACGACATCCTGAAGGAGTTCATGGTCCGCAACACGTACATCTATCCGCCCGAGCCCTCGATGCGGATCTGCGCGGACATCATCGCCTACACGGCTCGGAACATGCCGCGCTTCAACTCGATCTCGATCAGCGGCTATCACATGCAGGAAGCGGGCGCGACGGCCGTGCAGGAGCTCGCCTTCACGCTGGCCGACGGAGTCGAGTACGTGCGCGCGGCGCTCTCGCGCGGGCTCGCGGTCGACGAGTTCGCGCCGCGGCTCTCGTTCTTCTGGGCGATCGGCATGAACTTCTTCATGGAGATCGCGAAGATGCGCGCCGGGCGCATGCTCTGGGCGAAGCTGATGCGCCAGTTCGGACCCAGGGACGAGCGGTCGCTGGTGCTGCGCACGCACTCCCAGACTTCGGGCGCGAGCCTGACCGAGCAGGATCCGTACAACAACGTGGTCCGAACCACGATCGAGGCGATGGCCGCGGTGCTCGGGGGAACGCAGTCGCTGCACACCAACGGCTTCGACGAGGCCGTGACGCTCCCGACGCCGTTCTCCGCGCGGATCGCGCGGAACACCCAGCTGATCCTCGCCGAGGAGACCGGAATCACGCGCGTCGTCGACCCGCTCGGCGGCTCGTACTACGTCGAGAGCCTGACGGCATCGATCGCAAGCGAAGCCGAGAAGCTGATCGCCGAGGTCGAGGCGCTCGGCGGCATGACCCGTGCGATCGAGGCCGGAATGCCGAAGCTGCGCATCGAAGAGGCCGCGACCCGTCGCCAGGCGCGGATCGACCGCGGCGAGGACGTGGTGGTCGGCGTGAACAAGTATCGGACCGAGGAGCGGACGGAGGTCCAGCTGCTCGAGATCGACAACACGCAGGTGCGCGAGAAGCAGATCGCGAGCATCGCGCGGATCCGCGCAAGTCGTGACGACGCGCGCTGCAAGGCGGCGCTTGCCGCGCTCGAGGCGGGTGCGCGCGGGACGAGCGCGAACCTGCTGGAGCTCGCCATCGAGTGCGCGCGAGCGCGCGCCACGGTCGGCGAGATCTCCGACGCGATGGAGCGCGTCTTCGGCCGGCACCGCGCGCAGGTGCGCAGCATCTCGGGCGTGTACTCCTCGGCCTATCGCGGCGACCCGGAGTTCGAGGCGCTGCAGGCGGAGGTCCGCGCCTTCGCCGACGACGAGGGCCGCCGGCCGCGGATCCTGGTCGCGAAGCTCGGCCAGGACGGACACGACCGCGGCGCGAAGGTGATCGCGACGGCGTTCGCCGACCTCGGCTTCGACGTCGACGTCGGCCCGCTGTTCCAGACGCCGGACGAGGTCGCGCGCCAGGCGATCGAGAACGACGTGCACGCGGTGGGCGTCTCGACGCAGGCGGGCGGACACAAGACGCTCGTCCCCCAGCTGATCGCGGCGCTCGCCGCGCAGGGCGGCGGTGACGTCGTGGTCGTCTGCGGCGGCGTGATCCCGCAACAGGACTACGGCTTCCTGCGCGAGCACGGCGTCGCGAACGTGTTCGGTCCGGGCACGCAGGTGCCGCGCGCCGCGCGCGAGGTGCTGCGCTCGATTCGAGAGCGGCACGCATGACGAAGGTCCAGACCCCCGCGGACTACGTCGCGGGGGTTCGCGCCGGCGATCGACGCGTGATCGCGAAGACGATCACGCTGCTCGAGAGTCGGCGCGCCGATCACCGCGAGCTCGGGCAGACCGTGCTCGACGCGCTGATGCCAGCGACCGGTCGCGGCATTCGCGTCGGCATCAGCGGGCCACCGGGCGTGGGCAAGAGCTCCTTCATCGAGACGCTCGGTCTCGAGCTGGTCGCGGGGGGCACGGAGCTCGCCGTGCTCGCGATCGATCCATCGAGCCCCGTCTCGGGCGGCAGCATCCTCGGCGACAAGACGCGGATGGAACGGCTCGCGCGCGAGCCCCTCGCGTACATCCGACCGACACCGTCGGGCGGGATGCTCGGCGGCGTCGCGCACCGCACGCGCGAGGCGATCCTGGTCTGCGAGGCGGCCGGCTTCGACGTCGTGATCGTCGAGACCGTGGGCGTCGGGCAGTCGGAGGTCGAGGTCCATTCGATGGTCGACCTGTTCGCGGTCCTGCTCCAGCCGGGCGCGGGCGACGAGCTGCAGGGGATCAAGAAAGGCATCCTCGAGCTCGCCGACCTGCTGGTCGTGAACAAGGCCGACGGCGAGCAGAAGGCGGCCGCGGAGCGCACGCGCGCCGACCACGCTCACGCGCTCTCGCTGCTCTTGCCGGGGGCCGGCGGCTGGACTCCCGCGGTCCTCTGCGCCAGCGCACTCACCGGCGACGGGGTCGCCGAATTCTGGCGGCTCGTCCTCGCCCATCGCGAAACGCTCTCGAACAGCGGTGAGCTGTCGCGTCGCCGCCGCGCACAGGCGCGCGCCTGGCTCTGGCGGCTCCTCGACGACGGTCTCCAGGCAGCGTTCCGAGCGGACAAGCGTGTCGCTTCGCGCCTGTCCGAGCTCGAGGCGGAGGTCGACGCGAGCCGGATCTCGGCGCCGCGCGCGGCCCGCCTTCTGCTCGACCAGTTCACGCGCAAGCACGCGCCGCGCTAGCCGCTCGGCTCAATCGCTCCCGAGCGAGCGCCGATAGGCCAACCGTCCCCCCAAAAGGCGCCACGCATGCCGCAGCTCAATCTCGAGGCCCGGGAGATCTCGCTGAAGATCGTCTACTACGGGCCCGCGCTCTCGGGGAAGACCACGAACCTGCGGCAGATTCACGCCAAGCTCGCCGCGGGCATGCGCAGCGAGATGGTCACGCTCGACACCCAGGACGATCGCACGCTGTACTTCGACTTCCTGCCCGTCGAGTTCGGCGCCGACGGCGATTACAAGATCAAGCTGAAGCTCTTCACCGTCCCCGGCCAGGTGCTGCACCGCTCGACGCGGCGCGTGGTTCTCGCGGGCGCAGACGCGGTCGTCTTCGTGGCCGACTCGCAGCGGTCGGCATCCTCGGGGAACGCCTACTCCTACAAGGATCTCGAGGCGAATCTTCGCGCCAATGGTCTGGACATCCAGCAGATGCCCGTCGTGGTCCAGTTCAACAAGCGCGACCTCGAGGACATCAAGCCCCTCGACGAGATCCGCAAAGCGTGGGAGGGCACGGGAATCCCGACGATCCCCGGCTCGGCCGCGAAGGGCGAGGGCGTGATCGAGACGCTCGAGGCGCTGCTTCAGCGGCTGTTCCGTCACCTCGACCAGCGCCACGCCTTCGGCGCGAAGTTCGGGATGACCGAGGCGCAGTTCATGGCCGACGTGATGCGCCACTTCCAGGAGCACAAGGAAGCCTGACGCGCCCGGGCTCGTTTGACGCCCGTAGACTCGGCTGATACCGTCGCGGCGCGCGTACCTAGCTCCTAGGTAGCGATCGCCCGAGGCCGAGAAGATGAGCCGCGCCGAGGAGTTCCAAGCGCAGTCCGCGCTTCGAGAACTGGAAGACGTAATGGCACGCGTGCGCGCCGGTCTCGAGGACATGCGCGCCGGCAAGATGGTCATCCTCGCCGACGACGAGGATCGCGAGAACGAGGGCGACCTGTGCATGGCCGCCGAGAAGTGCACACCGGAAGCGGTGAACTTCATGGCGATGTACGGGCGCGGGCTGATCTGCCTTGCGGTCACGGGCGAGCGCGCGCGCCAGCTCGACCTGCCGATGATGGTGCGGGACTCGGAGAACGAGACCCCGTTCGGAACCGCCTTCACGGTCTCGATCGAGGCGCGAGTCGGCGTCACGACCGGCATCTCCGCTGCGGACCGCGCGCGAACGATTCAGGTCGCGATCGCGCCGGAGGCCCGGCCCACCGACCTCACGCGCCCCGGGCACGTGTTTCCGCTGGTGGCGAAGCCGGGGGGCGTGCTGCGGCGAACGGGGCAGACCGAGGGCGGCGTCGATCTGGCTCGCCTTGCCGGAATGCAACCGGCCGCCGTGATCTGCGAGATCATGAACGACGACGGCACCATGGCGCGAATTCCCGACCTGCGGATCTTCGCCGAGCGCCACGGGCTGCGGATCCTCACGGTCGCCGATCTGATCAAGTACCGGCTGCGCAACGAGCGCCACGTGACGCGCGCGGCCGAGGCGATCCTGCCATCGCAGTTCGGCGACTTCCGGTCGATCGTCTTCAAGAACGAGATCGACCACGTCGACCACGTCGCGTTCGTGCGCGGCGAGATCCGATCCGACGAGCCGACGCTGGTGCGGGTCCACAGCGAGTGCCTGACCGGCGACGCCTTCGGCTCGCTGCGCTGCGATTGCGGCGAGCAGCTGCAGACGGCGCTGAAGATGATCCAGGAAGAGGGCTCCGGAGTCCTGCTGTACATGCGGCAGGAGGGGCGCGGCATCGGACTGCTGAACAAGATCCGCGCGTACTCGCTCCAGGATCAGGAAGGGCTCGACACCGTCGAGGCGAACGAGCGGCTCGGGTTCCCGGCCGACGCTCGGGATTTCGGCGTGGGGGCGCAGATCCTCGTCGACCTCGGCGTCTCGAAGCTCCGACTGCTCACGAACAATCCGAAGAAGCGCGCTGGCCTGGAGGGATACGGGCTCGAGATCGTCGAGCAGGTCCCGCTGGAGATGAGGCCGAACGACAAGAACCTCGAGTACCTGCGCACCAAGCGAGAGAAGCTCGGCCACATCCTGAACTTGATGAGCTAGAAGTATGTCCGTCTCGCACACGCTCCTCGGCGTCCTGCTGGATGCGCCCGCGCACGGGTACTCGATCCGGAAACGCCTGGAGGAGATGCTCTCGAAGGATCTCGGCCTGAACGACGGGCAGCTCTACCCCGCGCTCGCCAAGCTCGAGGCGCGCGGCTGGATCACGAAAGAGGTCGTGGAGCAGCGAAGCCACCCGACCAAACACCTGTATCGCGTGACCGAGGCGGGCCGCGAGGTGTTCCAGCGCTGGCTCGAGGACGGCGCTCCCGACGAGGCGGGCGAGCGGCTGGGGTTCTTCTGGCGCGACGCGTTCCTGCAGCGCTGCAGCTTCTTTGGCAATCTCACGCCGGACGCCGCCGCGACGCAGGTGCGCGCGCGACTGGCGGAGACCTCGCGCCGCGCCGAACGCCTGGAACGGGTGCTCGCGGATCTCGAGCCGCGCCAGGCGGATCCGTACAGGCGTATGATTCTGGAGTACGGCGTGCGCCTGCAGCGTATGCGCGAGCAGTGGTTGGAAGAGCTTCTGGCAAGGGCCACGGAGCCGAGCATGGAGAAGAGGCCGATTCGCGCCGCGAACGCGCGCTAGCGGTCAAGGGAGACGGGATGTTCGATACCGTGGAAGAGGTCCAGAAGCGTCTGCTCGACCAGAACTACATCGCCGGAAAGAAGATCGCGACGGTGGTGTACCTGGCTTCGAAGCTGAACAAGCCCGTGCTCGTCGAGGGCCCCGCCGGCGTCGGCAAGACCGACCTCGCGAAGGTGGTCGCGGCAGCGGTCGGACGCAAGCTGATCCGGCTGCAGTGCTACGAAGGCCTGGACGAGTCCAAGGCGCTGTACGAGTGGGAGTACTCCAAGCAGCTGCTCTACACGCAGATGCTTCGCGACAAGATCGGCGAGGTGATCCAGGGGGCGAAGACCCTGAAGGACGCCTCCGAGCGGATCGCCGCCCAGGACGACGTGTTCTTCAGCGAGCGCTTCATCGTCGCGCGTCCGTTGCTGAAGGCGATCACCTCGGACGAGCCGGTTCTGCTGCTGATCGACGAGGTCGACAAGTCCGACCCGGAGTTCGAGGCGTTCCTCCTGGAGGTTCTGTCGGACTACACGGTCAGCGTCCCGGAGATCGGCACGATCCAGGCGAAGAACCTTCCCCTGGTCTTCCTGACCTCGAACGATGCGCGCGAGATGACCGACGCGCTGAAGCGCCGCTGTCTGCACCTGCACATCGACTTCCCGTCCACCGAGGAGGAGATCCGCATCCTCGAGTTGAAGGTGCCCGGGATCGGCGATCGCCTGGTCCAGGACATCGTCGAGCTGGTGCAGCGGATTCGGAAGCTGGACCTGAAGAAGACGCCGTCGATCTCGGAGACGCTCGACTGGGCGAGGGCGCTGATGGTCCTGAACGCGGACGCCCTCGACGCCGAGCTCGTGAACGAGACGATGAGCGTGATCCTGAAGCACCAGGGCGACATCGCGAAGGCGCAGAGCGAGCTGAACGCGCTGCTTCAGAAGAAGGCCGCCGAGAAGGCGGCCCAGAGCTCTCAACCCGCGCCGACCGCGCCGGCGCCCGCCGCCCCGGCCGCCAAGAAGAGCGTGCTGCACTGAGATGGAGAAGAAGATCGTCGAGTTCACGAACCTGCTGAGGAAGGCAGGCGTGCGCGTATCGGTGGCGGAGTCGCTCGACGCCTTCACCGCCATCGACGAGATGCCGCTCGAGGACCGCGAGCTGTTCAAGGACGCTCTGCGCGCCACGATGGTGAAACGCGGCGACGACATCGATACCTACGACCGGCTCTTCGACCTGTTCTGGTCCGGCTTCCACGACCAGCTGCAGAGCGAGCTGAAGCAGGCGCTCGGCGGCATGCCCGGGGACTTCGACCTCGAGCGGCTGCTCGAGCAGCTGCGCGAGATGCTCGAGAACATGGACATCGACCTGTCCGAGCTCGCCAAGGCGCTCCTCAGCATGGACGCGAACGCGCTCGAGCAGCTGATCCAGCAGGCCGGGGAGCAGTCCGAGGTCCAGAACATCCGGAACATGCTGCAGATCGGCTTCTTCTCGCGTCGGATGATCGAGCAGATGGACATGGAAGGGGCGGGCGGCGAGCTGAAGTCGCTGATCGAGCGTCTGCGCGAAGAGGGAATGGACGAGGCGCGCCTCGGCGAGCTCGAGGCGCTGCTGAAGGCGGTCCAGGAGGCCGCCCGTCGCGCGGTGCGGCAGTTCGCGGAGCGCGAGCTCGACAAGCAGAACCACGACTACATCGAGCGGTTCCGCCGCGAGAGCCTGCTCGAGAAGAGCTTCTACAACCTGACCGAGGACGACCTGCGCCGGCTCCGCGAGGTCGTCCAACGGCTGGCGCAGAAGCTCAAGAGCGTGATCACGATGCGCCGCAAGCGCGAGCGCCGCGGCAAGTTCGACCTGAAAACCACCATGCGGCGGAACATGGCGCACGGGGGCGTGCCGTTCGAGCTGGTCTTCAAGCAACGCAAGAAGGAAAAGCCCAAGCTGGTCGTGCTCTGCGACATTTCGAGCTCGGTGGCGAACGTCTCGCGCTTCTTCCTGCAGTTCATCTTCAGCCTGCAGGACTGCTTCACCAAGGTGCGCAGCTTCGTTTTCGTCGCGGAGCTCGGCGAGGTCAGCCAGCTCTTCCGCGACCACGACATCTTCGATGCGATCGACCTGGCGCTCGACGGCGGCGAAGTGATCAACCCCTACACGCGCTCCAATTTCGGCATGGCCTTCCACACCTTCTGGCGCGACTTCCTCTCCGCGATCGACAACCGGACCACCGTCGTCGTGATCGGGGACGCGCGAAACAACTACAACGATCCGCGCGCGTGGTGCCTGCGCGAAGTGCACTCGAAGGCGAAGAACGTGATCTGGATCAATCCGGAGGCGCCCGGGGCCTGGGGGTTCGGTGACAGCGTGATGGACAAGTATCTGCCGTACACCGACGTCGCCGAGGAGTGCCGGAACCTGAAGCAGCTCACGCGACTGGTCGACAAGCTCGTGCTCTGAGGCGCCGACCGCCAGAACGCGAACAGCCCCGGCAACCGTCAGGTTACCGGGGCTGTCGATGGGTCGGAGAGGGCGGTGGCGACTGTGGGGGGTGAGAGGTTGGACATTTCAAAGCCGAAATGTCGTCTCCACCGCCTTCTCCGTGAGAACTTCGTCGGATCCTGTCTCCTATCGATGGGTGCCCGACTGTGGACAGGTTATGCCGGGACGGTCGGCGATGTCAATCGTCTTTTCAAGCGTTCAAACCGGGCGGTGCCGGCCGCTCATGAGCATCCAATCGGACGATTGAGGAATCTCCGCCATGTCTTCGCCTGATCGCGACTTTTCCAGCGAGGTGCCGGCTCGACCAACGCTCGAAGCTCTCCCCTCGGGGCGATTCCACGTCCTCACCTTCGGCTGTCAGATGAACCAGCACGACGCCCAGAAGATGGCCAATCTTCTGCACCACGCGGGAATGACCGCGAGCGATCGATGCGAGGCCGCCGACGTCGTCGTGATCTACACCTGCTCGGTCCGCGAGAAGGCGGAGCACCGACTCTATACGGAGCTCGGCATCCTGCTCGCGCGCAAGCGCACCGAGCCGGGCCTGATCGTCGGCGTCGGAGGCTGCGTCGCGCAGCAGGAGGGCGAGGCTCTGCTGCGCCGCTTTCCACGGCTCGACTTCGCCTTCGGCCCGCAGAACCTGGTGCATCTGCCGGCGATGGTTCGCGCGGCTCGCGAGCGCGAGCGCAGCCTGCGGGTCGACTACGACGACCCGGCCGGGACCCGCTTCGACTTGCCCGGACGACACCCCGGATATGCCTCGCCCACGCCCGGGCGCGCCTTCGTCACCGTGATGGAGGGCTGCGACCTCTTCTGCTCCTACTGCGTCGTCCCCAGGACCCGCGGCCGCGAGGTGAGCCGCCCGAGCGCCCGGATCGTCGAGGAGATCCGGGTCCTGGCCGCGGCCGGAACCAGCGAGGTCACGCTTCTCGGCCAGACCGTGAACGCCTACGGCCGCGCCCGACCGGGACAGGTCGAGGGTGAGCTCGCGTTCGCCGACCTGATCCGACGGGTGGCCGAGATCCCTGGAATCCGGCGAATCCGCTTCACGAGCCCGCACCCTCGCTTCGTCACCCCTGAGCTGGTCCGCGCCTTCGCGGAGGTCCCCGAGCTGTGCCCGCATCTGCACCTGCCCGTGCAGAGCGGCTCGTCCCGGGTGCTCGAGGCCATGAGCCGCCGCTACGACCGAGAGACCTACCTCGAGGTCATCGAGCGGGTCCGGCAGGCGCGGCCCGGGATCGCGATCACGACCGATCTGATCGTCGGCTACCCGACCGAGACCGAGGCGGATTTCGAACAGACGCTCGCGCTGATGGACGAGGTCCGCTTCACCGACAGCTATTCGTTCAAGTACTCCGAGCGACCCGGCACCCCGGCAGAGCGCCATCGGCTCGGCGAGCTCGACGACGCCGTCGTGCAAGCTCGTCTGGAGCGCGTTCAAGATCTGCAGCGCCAGCTCACGCTCGATGCGCACGGCGCGCTTGTCGGCAGGCGGACGGAGGTGCTCGTCGAAGGCTCGAGCCGGCAGGGCTCGGGCCAGCTGACCGGTCGCAGTCCTGAGCACCGAATCGTGAACTTCCGCGCCACGGAGCCGATCGAGCTCGGGAGCTATCTCCAAGTGGACGTCACCGGGTGCACGCCGCACTCGCTGCTCGGCGTCGCCGCGCCCCGCGCGAGCTGAAAAAAACCCGCTCAGCGCCGACAAGGAAGAATCAGTAAGCTCGAGGCGCATTCGAGGAGACTCGTTCGCGCTCGAGCAGGGACCGCGTCGCGGCGCGGACCGAGGAGAGGATTGGCTCCCAAGGCGCGGATACTGGCGATCGACGATCAGCTCTACTTCCGGAGCTTCGTCGAAGGCGTGCTCTCCGAGGCGGGCCACGCGGTCCGCGCCGCCGAGTCCGAGGGCAAGCTCGCCAGCGCGCTGGGCGCCGGCGATGCCCCGGACCTGCTGATCTTCGATCCGCTGCAGGTCGGGCCCGACGTTCCCGGCGCGGTCGCCCGGATGCGGGCTCGCTGGCCGGCGGCGGCCCTGCTGGCGGTGAGCAGCTCGGTGGATCCCCGCTGGGGCGTCGCGGCGCTGCGCGCCGGGTCCGGCGACTGCCTGCAGAAGCCGGTCGAGCGCAAGGCGCTCCTGGACGCCGTCGCGCGGCTGCTGAAGCCGCTCCGTGCGGACGTCGCCGAGAGCGGCCTGATCGACGAGAACCTGCGGCTGATGGGGCGCATCTCCGTCCTCGAGCGGTCGGTCGCGCTCTTCGGCGAGCGATCGACCGAGGGCGTCGCGCGCCGGCTTGCCGAGCTGCTCGAGCTCGAGACTCGCGCACGAACGGTCGAGATCTGGGCCGAGCCGCGCCCCGAAGGCGAGCTCGGTCGCACGCTCGTCGTTGGCGAGCCGCCGGCCGTGGCCACGGCCGAGGTCCGCAAGGCGGAATCGGGCCCCCTCGCCGCGACGCTGCTCGAGGGTCGCCCCGTCGTCGAGCCGGGCGCCGGCGCCGGCTTGCCGTCCCTGCTGGTTCCGTTCACGCGCGAGGGACGTTTGATCGGGCTGGCGCGGCTCTCGGCACAGGGAGCGACGGGATTCGGGGCGCGCGAGCACGAGCTCGCGGCGCAGCTCGGCGAGGTCGCGTCGCTGGCCCTGGAGGTCGCACAGGAGCGCGTGCGGCTGGTCAGCTCGAGCTTCCGCGACGGCCGAACGGGGCTGCCGGGCCGCGAGTTTCTCGAAGAGGTCGGCCGGACCGAGGTGCACAAGGCGCACCGCTTCGGCCGTCGCCTGTCGCTGCTCTGCGTGGACCTCGAGAACTTCGACGCCGAGAGGGATTTCGCGATCCTGCCCGCGATCGTGACGGCCTTCCGGCGCACGCTGCGCACGACCGACGTGCTCGCGGCCGAGGAAGGGCGCCGCTTCTGGGTGCTGGTGACGGATACCGACTCGCTCGGTGGTGTCGTGCTGAAGCGACGGATCGCGCAGCGCCTGCGGGACGTGCTCGGCGAGGCCCGCCTCTCGGCGAGCCCGGCGCTTGGAGTGGCCAACTCCCCGACGGACGGCGAGACGCTCGAGGCGCTCGCGGCCGCCGCGCAGCGGCGTGTCCACGAGGAGCACCAGAGCGTCGTGCACGAGCTGGGAATCCAGCCCGAGACGCCGCTCTCGGCGATCGGCGCGCGCCTGCTCGACCGGGCTCAGTGGTTGCCGCGCGACTTCGCCGGCGAGGCGGCGGAGCTCCTGATCAACGATCTGGCTTCGCGGCCGCGCGACCGCGGTCTGCTCTTCCTGGCGCCCGGACCGGAGCGACCCCGCTTCCTGGCTCCGCTCGCCGCGCTCGGCGACACGGAGTCCGCGACCGAGATCTTCGTCGCCACCGATGGCGACACGATCCCCTCCGGGCCGGCGGTGACTGCGCTCTCGCTTCCGCCGAACGTGTCGACGGACACCTCGTGGATCGTTCGCTTCGGCGAGGGCCCGCCCTACGCGCTCGTGGCCGGCAAGCCGCGCTCGGACGGCGCTCGGCCGATCTACCACTCGAACGACCCGGTGCTGATCGAGCACATGACCTTCCGGCTGCGCGCCGAGACGGGCTTCGGGGTGCGTGGCTAGCATGCGCCTGCTGATCGCCGATCACGACCGCGGCCGCGCGAAGGCGGTCTCCGAAGCCTGCACCGGCCGCGGGCATCTGGTCGAGATCGCGCCCCACGGCGCGTCCGCGCTCGAGCTCGCGCTCGAACGGGTGCCCGAGGCGGTGATCTGCCCGATCGACCTAGCGGTGATCGACGGCGTCCGCCTGGCCGAGATCCTGCGTGGGAACCCGCGCACACGGACGGTCTCGTTCATCTTCCTGGTCAACGACGAGCTCGACGCGCCGATCTCGATGGATTCGCGCGACGCCACGGTGGTCGCGCCCTGGCTCGAGGCCGACGTGCTCGATCACCTCGACCTGATCCTCGAGCGCAGCGCGCGCTTCGGCGAGATCCGCTCCGACAAGGAGATCGAGGGCAAGCTCGCGCAGATCCCCGTCGCGGACCTGCTGCAGATCTTCCAGATGAATCAGCGCAGCGGAAGCGTGCGGATCGCGCAGGACGGCCTGCCGGCGTCGGCGACCATCTCGATCCGCGCGGGCCAGGTGATCGACGCGATGATCCCGCTCGTCGACGGCACGGCGGTCGTCGGCGAGAAGGCCCTCTATCGCATGCTCGGCTGGAAGGAAGGGCGTTTCGAGTTCATCCCGGGAGACGTGCGCGACGCGGCGCGCATCTCGAAGCCCCTGCGCATGCTGCTCCTCGAGGGGGTGCGGCAGAAGGACGAGTGGGACAAGCTGCGGCGCGACATGCCCGGCGCCGAGCTGCGGCTCGAGATGCGCGTGCCGCGCGAGAAGATCCCGGCGATCTCCCACCCGCTGACGCGCGAGGTGATCGACGCCCTGACGGCGTACCGCAAGATCGGCGAGATCATCGACCACTGTCCGTTTCCGGACTACCAGGTGCTCCGCGTCCTCTCCGACCTCTTCGCGCGGGACTTCCTCGGGCTCGAGCAGATCCGCACCACGCCGGAGGGCGGCTTTGCCGAGAGCGAGGCCGCGATCTTCTCGCCGCCGCAGGTCCGCAGACTGCGCGAGTGGGCGGCGACCCAGCGGCCCAAGGCGGGGCCGGTGCTGAAGCTCGTGATCGCCTCGCCGGAGCGCGCACTGGTGCGCGCATTCGTCGCGGCGCTGCGCGCGAGCACGCATTTCGTCATCGACGGGCGGATGGCGCGCGAGCCGCAGCGGCTCGGCGAGCTCGGCACCGTCGGACACGTTCCGCTCGGCGACGGCGTCGCGCTGCGCCTGATCTCTTTGCCCGCGGGCGAGGCGTACGCTCCGCTCTGGGACGTGGCCGCATACGGCATGCTCGGCGCGATCATCCTGCCGGCCGGTCCGTTCGGTGCGTCGCTCGAGGCGACCGAGGCGGTCTGGGCGCGCCTGCGGGCGCGCAGCAACCGTGCGATCGTGCATCTGCTCCTGCCCGACGCTCCGGGGCTGGCTCTCTCCGACTCGGCGCGCGGAACCCTGCCGCACCTCGAGGGCGGATCCTTCTTCGTGCTCCCGCCGCAGTCGAGCTTGGGAAGGCTCGAGGTGCTCCGGAGCGTCTTTGCGAGGCTCGTACCGTGAGTGAATCGCTGGATCGTCACCCGCTGCTTTCGGAGCTCACGGCCGGCGACCGCCGGATGCTCGAGGAGTACCTGGCGCCGCGCGAGGTCGAGGCCGGATCGACGCTGTTCCGGGCCACCGACGAGGCGGAGGAGCTGCTCTTCGTGAGCGATGGAGTGGTCTCGATCCGATCGGAGGGTCAGCCGATCGGCGAGCTCGGCCAGGGCGAGGTGATCGGCGCGCTCTGCCTCGTGAGCGCGGGCCTGCGCATGTGTGATGCGGTCGCGGCGGCGCCGTCGAGCCTGCTCTGCCTGTCGCGCGAGAGCTATGCGCGGCTGCGACTCGATCAGCCCGCGCTCGCGCTGCAGCTCGAGGAGGCGATCCTGCGCAGCTTCGCTTCACTCGTGCGCAGCGTTCTCGTCGATGCGCGCTCGTCGAGCGTCGCGATTTCTTGACACCCCGAAGCCACCCGACTAGAGTCCGCGACCAACTCCAGCCAGGGGAACGGCGTTGCACGAGCCCAGCGCCTCCGGGCGCGCAGTCATCCGGGACGGCCTGACCTTCGACGACGTCCTCCTTGTGCCCGGTCCTTCCTCCGTCCATCCCACCGACGTAGACCTCTCTGCGCAGCTCACGCCGGGCATCCGCATGAAGATGCCGCTCGTCGCTTCGCCGATGGACACGGTGACGGAGCACCGAACCGCGATCTGCATGGCGCAAGAGGGCGGCATCGGCTTCGTGCACAAGAATCTCTCGATCGAGGCGCAGGCCGCCGAGGTCGCCAAAGTCAAGCGCTTCGAGTCGGGGATGATCGTCGACCCGTTCACGCTCGGCCCGGACCAGCCGATCCAGGACGCGCTCGACATCATGCGCGAGCACCGCATCTCGGGTCTGCCCGTCGTGCGCGGCGAGAAGCTGGTCGGGATCGTGACGAATCGCGACCTGCGGTTCGTGCGCCGGCTCGACGTTCCCGTCTCGACGGTGATGACCTCCGAGGGCCTGATCACCGTTCGTGTCGGCGTCTCGATGGAGAAGGCCAAGGAGCTGCTCCACCAGAACCGCATCGAGAAGCTGCTCGTCATCGACGACAACGGCAATCTGCGCGGGCTGATCACGATCAAGGACATCGAGAAGCAGCAGCTCTATCCGAACGCCAACAAGGATGGCCTCGGCCGCCTTCGCGTCGGTGCAGCGGTGGGCGTGACCAAGGACGCGCTCGAGCGCGCGGACGCGCTGATCCGCGCCGGCGCCGACCTGCTACTCGTCGACAGCTCGCACGGCCATGCGGAAGCGGTGCTGAACGCGATCGCCGAGATGCACGCGGCGTTCCCGGACGTCGAGATCGTGGGCGGAAACGTTGCGACCGCCGAGGGCGCCGAGGCGCTGATCAAGGCGCACGTGTCGGCGGTGCGCTGCGGCGTGGGGCCCGCATCGATTTGCACCACGCGCATCATCGCGGGCGTCGGAGTTCCGCAGCTCACCGCGATCATGGACGCCGCGGAGGTCTGCCGCCGGCATGGAATTCCGCTGATCGCCGACGGCGGCGTGAAGTACTCCGGCGACATCGTGAAGGGCCTGGCGGCGGGCGCGGACACGATGATGATCGGCTCGCTCTTCGCCGGCACGGACGAGAGCCCGGGCGATCTGGTCCTGCATCAGGGCCGCTCCTACAAGGTCTATCGCGCGATGGGGTCGCTCTCGGCGATGCGCGACGGCTCACGCGATCGCTACTTCCAGACGGAGGTGCGAGCGCCGTCGAAGCTCGTGCCGGAAGGCGTCGAGGGCCGCGTGCCGCACCGAGGGCCGCTCTCGAACAGCCTGTACCAGCTGCTCGGGGGCGTGCGCTCGGGAATGGGGCTGATCGGCGCGCCCGACCTAGCGGCGCTTCGCGCGCGGGCCGAGTTCGTGCGGATCAGCGCCGCGGGTCTGCGCGAGTCGCACCCGCACGACGTGATCATCACCGAGGAGCCGCCGAACTACTGGCTCGAGAGCAAGTGACGTCCGCGGCGCATTCGGAGACCGTGGTCGTCGTCGACTACGGCTCGCAGTTCACGCAGCTGATCGCGCGCCGGATTCGCGAATTCCACGTCTACTGCGAGATCGTGCCGCCCTGGGTCGAGATCGAGCGTGTGCGTGCGCTGGCGCCGAAGGCGGTCGTGCTGTCGGGCGGGCCGGCGAGCGTCTTCGCGGCCGACGCGCCGAAGCTCAACGCCGCACTTCTCGAGCTCGGCGTGCCGGTGCTCGGCATCTGCTACGGGCTGCAGCTGCTGATGCAGGCGCTCGGAGGTCGCGTCGAGCCGGCGTCCCGCCACGAGGCAGGCCGCGAGTACGGCCGCGCGGAGCTCGTGCGTTCGGATCTGGCCGATCCGCTGCTCGACGGCGTGCCACGCTCGAGCACGGTCTGGATGAGCCACGGAGATCTGATCGCGAAGCTTGCGCCCGGCTTCGAGGTGATCGCGACGTCTGCGAGCTGCCCGTTCGCGGCGGTGCGCGATCCGAAGCGCGGGCTCTGGGGCATCCAGTTCCATCCGGAAGTCGCGCACACCGAGTTCGGAGCGCGTCTGCTCGAGAACTTCCTGCTGCACGTCGCGGGCCTCCACGGCAGCTGGACCATGGACGAGTTCATAAGCTCCCAGATCGCGAGCCTGCGGCAGCGGATCGGCGAGCGCAGCGTGGTCTGCGGAGTCTCCGGCGGGGTCGACTCCACCGTGGTGGCGGTGCTGCTCCATCGCGCGATCGGCGAGCGCCTGCACTGCATCTTCGTCGACAACGGCCTGCTCCGGGCCGGCGAGCGAGAAGAGGTCGAGCGATCGTTCGTTGGCGAGCTCGGGATCCCGCTGGTCACGCTGGACGAGACCGAGCGGTTCCTGCGCAACCTGCGTGGGATCGAAGATCCCGAGAAGAAGCGCGTCGTGATCGGTCACACCTTCGTGGCCGCGTTCGAGCGCGCCGCGAGCTCCATCCCCGACGCGCACTTTCTGGCCCAGGGCACGCTCTACCCCGACGTGATCGAGTCCGTCTCGGTGTTCGGCCCCTCGGCGACGATCAAGACCCACCACAACGTCGGTGGGCTGCCGGAGCGGATGAAGCTCGAGGTGGTCGAGCCGCTTCGCGAGCTCTTCAAGGACGAGGTCCGCGAGGTGGGCGACCGCCTCGGCGTGCCGCGCGCGCTCTCGCACCGACATCCGTTTCCGGGTCCCGGGCTCGCGATCCGCGTGCTTGGCGAAGTCACGCGCGAGCGACTCGCCATGTTGCGCGCCGCCGACCGGATCGTGACCGACGAGATCCGGGAGGCAGGCTGGTACGACAAGCTCTGGCAGGCGTTCGCGGTGTTCCTGCCGATCCGCTCGGTCGGTGTCATGGGCGACGGCCGCACGTACGATCACGCGATCGCGGTGCGCTGCGTGACCTCGCGCGACGCGATGACGGCGGACTGGGCGCACATGCCGCATGAACTCCTCGGCCGGATCTCGAGCCGGATCACAAACGAGGTCTCGGGAATCAACCGCGTCGTCTACGACATCTCGAGCAAGCCCCCTGCTACAATCGAATGGGAGTGAGGGGGGCCGCAGCTTGGAGCGCTCGGGCCGCGCTTTAGGATGATCGCGAAGGACGGCTTCGCGCATCTTCACCTGCACACGCAGTACTCGCTCCTCGACGGTGCGATCAAGCTCGCACCGCTCTTCGAGCAGGTGAAGGCGCTCGGCCAGCGCGCGGTCGGCATGAGCGATCACGGCAACCTGTTCGGCGCCGCCGAATTCCACGAGAAGGCGCGCGCGCAGGGCGTGAAGCCGATCATCGGCTGCGAGACCTACATCGCGACCGGTTCGCGCTTCGAGAAAGAGAAGCGCGCACAGGACAAATCCGGCTTCGACGCGATCAACCACCTGCTGCTGATCGCGCAGAACCGCGAGGGCTACAGGAACCTGATCCACCTGGTCTCGCGCGGTTACCTGGAGGGCTTCTATTACAAGCCGCGCATCGATCTCGAGCTGCTGCGCGCGCACAGCGAGGGGCTGATCGCGACTTCCGGGTGCTTGTCGTCGATGATCAACCGCGCGCTCGGCGCGGGCGAGACGCGGCGCGCCTGGGAGCTCGCGGAGGAGTTCGCGCGGATCTTTCCCGGGCGCTTCTACGTCGAGATCCAGCGCCACGGGATCCCGCTGCAGGATCGAGTGAACACCGAGCTGATCGCGATCGCGCGCGAGCTCTCGCTCCCGCTGCTCGCGACCAACGACGCGCACTACCTGCACGCCCACGATCACGGCCCGCACGAGGCCCTGCTCTGCGTTGGCACCGGAACGACGCTGGACGACCCCAACCGCTTCCGCTTCGACGGCTCGGGCTTCTACGTGAAGTCCGCAGCGGAGATGGCCGAGGTCTTCCACGATCTTCCGCAGGCGCTGTCGAACACCGTCGAGATCGCCGAGCGCTGTACGCTCGAAATCGAGACCGGCGTCTACCAGATGCCCCAGTTCCAGGTGCCCTCGCACACCACCCGCGAGGCCGTGCTGCGCGAGCAGGCCTGGGCGGGGCTGCGCTGGCGGCTCGGGCTCGACCCCGACGAGCCGCTCCGAGAGACGCAGACTCGCTACGGCGAACGGCTGCAGATGGAGCTCGACGTCATCTGCAAGATGGGATTCGAGGGTTACTTCCTGATCGTCGCCGACTTCATCGGCCGCGCGCGCGAGCAGTCGATCCCGGTCGGGCCGGGCCGCGGCTCCTCGGCCGGCAGCCTGGTCACGTTCTCGCTCGGAATCACCGGCGTCGATCCGATCGAGTACGACATCCTGTTCGAGCGCTTCCTCAACCCCGAGCGCATCTCGATGCCCGACATCGACGTCGACTTCTGCATGCGCGGCCGCGACTCGGTGATCGAGTACGTGCGCAGGAAGTACGACGGCGAGACCCTCGACCAGAAGCGCGTCGCGCAGATCATCACGTTCGGGAAGCTCCAGGCCCGAGCGGTGATCCGCGACGTGGGGCGCGCCTTCGGCCTCGCGTTCGGCGACGTGGACCGGATCGCCAAGCTCGTGCCCGAGATCCTCGGCATCACGTTGCAGGAGGCGATCGACCAGTCGCCCGAGCTTCGCGCGAAGGCGGCCGAGGATCCGCAGGTGAAGCGCCTGCTCGACACGGCGCTCGCGCTCGAAGGGCTGACGCGGCACGCCTCCACGCACGCGGCCGGGGTCGTGATCGGGAACCAGCCCCTGATCGACCTGGTGCCGCTGTACCGCGATCCGAAATCGGGCGAGATCGTCACCCAGTACGACATGAACATGGTCGAGCGGGTGGGGCTGGTGAAGTTCGACTTCCTCGGCCTGCGCACGCTCACGATCATCGCGGACGCGGAGCGGCTGGTGCGAAACAGCGGGCTCCCGTCGTTCTCGGTCGCGGCGATTCCGATGGACGACACGCGCACCTACGAGCTGCTCTCGCGCGGCGACACCGAGGGCGTGTTCCAGATGGAGTCCGCGGGCATGACCGAGCTCGTGATGAAGCTCAGGCCCAAGGTCTTCCGCGAGATCATTCCGCTGATCGCGCTCTACCGCACCGGTCCGCTCGAGTCGGGCGCGACACAGGAGTACGTAGACCGGAAGCTCGGCCTGGCCAGCGTCGAGTACTTCCTGCCCGCCTTCGAGGAGGTCACCTCCGAGACGCTCGGCGTGATCGTCTACCAGGATCAGGTCCTGCAGATCGCGAACCGCGTCTCCGGCTACTCGCTCGGCGAGGCGGACTTCCTGCGCCGCGCGATGGGCAAGAAGAAGCCCGAGGAGATGGAGAAGCAGCGCGCGCGCTTCGTCTCCGGGGCGCTCGCGAACGGCGTCGAGCAGCGGCGCGCCGAGGCGCTCTTCGAGATGATCGAGAAGTTCGCCGGCTACGCGTTCCCGAAGGCGCACTCGACCGCCTACGCGCTGATCACCTACCAGACCGCCTACCTGAAGGCGAACCACCCGCGCGAGTTCCTGGCCGCGCTGCTCACGATGGAGTCGGGCAACCACGACAAGCTCGGTCCCTACATCCAGCACGCGCGCGACCGCGGCATCGAGGGGCTCGCGCCGGAGCTGAACTCCTCGGAGCGCGATTTCGCGGTGGTTCCCGAGGGGATCCGATTCGGCTTCTCCGGCGTGAAGAACGTGGGCGAGGCCGCGATCGAGGCGATTCTCGAGACGCGCCGTGCGGGCGGCCCGTTCGAGAGCCTGTACGACTTCACCGGCCGGATCGATGCGAAGCGCGTCAACCGCCGCGTGATCGAGAGCCTGATCCGCGCGGGCGCATTCGACTTCACCAAGGCGACGCGGGCGTCGCTCTTCGCCGCGGTGCCCGCGGCGATCGAGCGCGCGCAGCGCGAGCAGCGTGACCGACTCCTCGGTCAGGAGTCACTCTTCGGTGTCGAGGCTCCGACCGCGGCGCCGGCGCTCGCCGAGGTCGAGGAGTGGCCGGAGGAGCAGCGGCTCGCGGGCGAGAAGGAGCTGCTCGGCTTCTACGTCACCGGGCATCCGCTGCGCGAGCACGCCCGGACGCTCGAGCTCTTCACCAGCTTCCGACTCGACCAGATCCCCGTCGATTCGGGCCGCCGCCGCGACGTCTGGGTGGGCGGGCTGCTCTCGGGCTTGCGGGTGCAGAACACGAAGAAGGGCGATCTGATGGCGCGGGCCAGCCTCGAGGATCTCGGCGGATCGATCGACATCGTCTTCTTTCCCAAGACCTATGCGAAGTTCTCGGCGCTGCTCCAGTCGGAGAGCCCGGTCCTGATCAAGGGCAACGTCGCGGGCGAGCCGACCCGCCCCGAGCTCCACGCCGACGAGATCATGCCTCTGCTGGACGCGTGGACGCGGCGGACCAGCCGCCTCTCGATCGTGGTCGCCGCGTGCGACGCCGGTGGGGAACGGCTCGCGAGCCTGCGCCGCGTGCTCGATCTGGTTCCGGGGCCGGTGCCGGTGCAGCTCGAGCTGCGGCTGGAGAGCGGCGCCGAGGCCGTCTTCGAGCTGCCGAGCCACAAGGTCCGGGTGACGCAGGAGCTGGTGCAGGACCTCGATCAGATCCTCGGCACGGGAGCCGCGCGATGCCGCGTCGCCTGAAATCGCTTCTCGCCGCGCTCGGCGCGGCCGCGCTGCTGCTCCTTGCATCTGCGCCCGCTCGTGCGCTCGAGCCGATGACGGTGACGAGCGAGGGGGTCGTGGCGGTGGGCGGCCCGTCGGAGGCGCCGCCACGCGACGCCGCCTTCCGTGCGGCCCTGATCGCGGCGGTGTTCCAGGTCGCGCGCGCGCTGCTGCCGGCCGAGCGCTTCGAACAGGATGCCGAGCGGCTGCGCGTCGGGCTCGAGCCGGTCGCGCAGAGCTTCGTGCTGACCTACCGCGTGGACGGAGCGCTGTCCCGCCGGAGCTCGGCGCTCGATCCGGCGGTGCAGGAATGGGTGCTGCCCGTCACCGCGCGCGTCGACGCCGTCCAGCTGCGCAGCTTCCTGGTGCGAGGCGGATTCCTGCGCGAGGCAGGCGAGCGGCCGTCCCTGGCGCTGCGGGTGCGCCCGGTGGGAGAGCTCGCGTCGGCGCCGCCGCTGGGCGCGCTCTCTCAGCTCGCCCGGAGCCTGCGCGGCAAGCTGGAGCAGCAGGAGTTCGTCCTGATCGAGGCGGCCCTGCGGCCGGACGAGGGGGGCGCACCGCGCAGCGCCCTCGAGCTCGCGCGCGGGGTCGGAGCCGACGTCGGACTCGATCTCGAGGTCGACTGGCGGCCGAATCTGCAGGCGGAGGGCGCGGGTGGAGGGGTCGCCGAGGTCCGCGCGCGCGCGCTCCGCTCCGACGACGGCAGCGAGCTCGCGATCGCGCGCTTCGAAGCCGCCGGCTACCACGCCGAGCGCGGCGAGGCGATCGCCCGGGCGCTCGCGGCGCTCGAGCCGCAGCTCGCCGCGAACCTGGGACTCCAGCTCGAGCGCAACTGGCTGGCCCAGACCCCCGGGGAGCGACCGGTCGAGATCGAGCTCGAGGCAGTCTCGGGTCTGGCCCAGGTGCAGTCCGTGCAGCGCGCCCTGGTCGGTACGCTCGCCGCGCGAAGCGCCGAGATCCGGTCGCTCCAGCCGGGCGGGGCCTCGCTTCAGGTCGTCTCCTCGCTGTCCGCGGGGGCGCTGCTCGAGCGGCTCGCAAGCGTGCACTTCGAGGGCTTTGCGCTGGTTCCGGTGGAAGCGGGGGCCGGCCGGGCGCGGCTCCGAGTCGAGGTCGCCCCCGGCGCAGCGGAACCGCTCGCGCCGGAGCGCGCGAAAATTGACGCCCCAGAGCGGAATTGATACCAAGATCGCTGGTTTAGAGGCACGTAGCTCAGGGGTAGAGCACTACCTTGACACGGTAGGGGTCGGCGGTTCGAAACCGCCCGTGCCTACCAAGATGCGCGACTCTGCCCCACGGACGATCGACACATGAGCGGCGCTATTGTGGAACTCGAGCTGCCGGATGGCACACGTATGAGCGTGCCCGGCGGGAGCACTGCGCTCGACGTCGCGCGCCGCATCGGCGCAGGCCTGGCGAAGGCGGCGCTCGCCGGGGAGATCGGGGGCGAGCTGATCGATCTGCGCGCGCCGCTTCCCGCGAGCGGCGGCCGGATTCGCATCATCACCGCGCGCGATCCGGAGGGCGGCCAGGTGATCCGGCACTCGGCCGAGCACGTGATGGCCGACGCGGTGAAGCGGCTCTGGCCGACGACACAGATCGATGTCGGGCGGAGCGACCACACCGAGAAGTTCCAGTACGACTTCGATCTGCCGGTGCGCATCACGCCCGACGAGCTGCCGAAGATCGAGGCCGAGATGCGAGCGATCGTCGCGGAGGACGCCGCCTTCGAGCGGATCGTGGTCGAGCGCGCCGAGGCGAAGCGGATCTTCGAGGAGCTGGGCGAGACGCTGAAGGTGTCGCGCCTCGACGACATCCCCGCCGGTCAGGACATCACGATCTTCCGGCACGCCGGCTTCGTGGATCTCTGCCGCGGCCCCCACGTGCAGCGAGCGGGGCAGATCGGCGCATGGCGCCTGACCGAGCTCGCGGGCTCCTACTGGCGCGGTGACGAGCAGAACAAGATGCTCCAGCGCGTCTACGGAATCGCGTTCAAGGACGAGAAGGAGCTCGGCGAGTACCTGGCCCGACTCGACGCCGCGCGCGAGCGCGACCACCGCAAGGTCGGTCACGACCTCGAGCTGTTCCAGTTCCACGAGTGGGCGCAGGGCTCGCCGTTCTACCTGCCCAAGGGCCTGACCCTGTACAACGGCCTCGTCGACTACATCCGCGAGCTCTACCGGAAGCACGGCTACGACGAGGTCATGTGCCCGCAGGTCTTCTCGGCGGAGCTCTACAAGACCTCCGGGCACTACCAGAACTTCCACGACGACTTCTTCCTCTTCCCCGGCTCCGAGGAGGGCGAGGAGCTCGGCATCAAGCCGATGAACTGCCCCGGACACTGTCTGGTGTTCCGCTGGAAGAAGCGCTCGTACCGCGAGCTGCCGCTGCGGATCGCCGAGTTCTCGCGCCTGCACCGCAACGAGCGCACCGGCTCGCTGCACGGACTGCACCGCGTGCGCTCGATGGCGCAGGACGACGCGCACATCTTCTGCGCCCAGGAGGACGTCGGCCGCGAGATCGACGCTTTCATGGCGATGACCGCCGAGGCCTGGCGCGACCTGGGCCTGTCGGGCGCGCAGATCTACGTCTCGACACGGCCCGACAAGTACATCGGCCGGCCCGAGGACTGGGAGCGAGCCGAGAGACTCCTGATCGAGGCCGTGGAGCGCAACGGATTCGAGTGCGGAATCAAGCCGCGCGAGGGCGCCTTCTACGCGCCCAAGATCGAGTGCCACTTCAAGGACGCGCTCGGCCGCGCCTGGCAGCTCTCGACGATCCAGGTCGACATGGCGATGCCGGGCCGCTTCGGCCTGCGCTTCATCGGCGCGGACGGCCAGGAGCACGAGCCGGCGATGCTGCACCGAGCGGTGCTCGGGTCGCTCGAGCGCTTCATCGCGATCTACGTCGAGCACACGGGCGGTGACTTCCCGCTCTTCCTGGCGCCGGTCCAGGTCGCGGTGCTTCCGGTCAGCGACCGGCAGACCGCGTACGCGAGCGACCTGGTCGGCCGGCTCGGCCAGACCGGCGTGCGTGCCTCGGCCGACCTGCGAAACGAGACCCTGAACTACCGCGTGCGCGCGGCGGAGACGCAGAAGGTCCCCTACGTGCTCGTGGTCGGCGAGCGCGAGCAGGAGGCCCAGGCGGTGAGCGTGCGCCGAAGACACGTCGCGGGCCAGTCCGTTCTACCATTCGAGAGGTTCCAGATGAACATCCAGGAGGAGATCAGAACGCGTGGGATTTCGTAGACGCCGTTGGCGAGACGTAGCGCCGGAGAAGGACAAGGTCCGAGTCAATCGGGCCATCCGGGTTCCGGAGGTCAGGGTGGTGAACGAGGAGGGGCAGCAGCTCGGCGTCATGCCGACCGATGCCGCCCGCGACATCGCGTCGCGCGTGGGGCTCGACCTGGTCGAGATCTCGCCGAACGGCACGCCGCCCGTGTGCAAGATCATGGATTACGGGCGCTACAAGTACGAGCTGAAGAAGAAGGCGGCGACCGCGAAGCGATCCCAGCACCAGAGTCAGCTGAAAGAGATCAAGCTCCGGCCCCAGATCGACGAGCACGACCTCGCCTTCAAGCTCCGCGCAGCCGAGCGCTTCCTGATCGAGGGTGACAAGGTGAAGGCGACCGTGACGTTTCGCGGCCGCGAGATCACCCACCAACAGGTCGGCCGCGACCTGCTCGATCGCGTCGTGAAGCGGCTCGCGGAGGTCGCGAAGGCGGAATCCTCGCCGCACATGGAAGGGCGAATGCTCTCGATGATCATTGCCCCCGACCGAGCCGCGATCAAGAAGATCCTGGCGCGGCGGCAGGCCGAGCGGGAGAAGGCGTCGCGCGCGGCGGCGGCGGCCGGCTTGCCGGAGCCGGTGGTCGAGCCCGAGCCCGAGCTGCCCGACGAGCCGGACGACGACGACGACGATGACGATGACGAGTACGACCAGGACGAGAGCGACGACGACGAGAACGAGGAGACGAGCGATGCCTAAGGTGAAGACGCGGCGTGCCGCCGCGAAGCGATTCAAGAAGACGGGCACCGGAAAGGTCACCCGGACCCAGGCAATGAAGCGGCACCGCCTGATCAATCGAACCAGCAAGCGGAAGCGCAATCTAGAGGGCACGGTCGTCGCATCCGACGCCGACCAGCCGCGCCTCAAGCGCATGATTCCGTACCTGTAGAGGGAGAACGAAGATGCGAGTCAAGCGCGGAGTCACCAAGCGCCGTCGCCACAAGAAGATACTCGAGCTCGCCAGCGGCTTCCGAGCCGCGCGCGGCAAGCTGATCCGACCGGCGCGCCTCGCGGTCGAGAAGAGCCTGATCTACGCCTACCGGGACCGGAAGCAGCGCAAGCGCCAGTTCCATCGGCTCTGGATCGCGCGGATCAACGCCGCGGCCCGCGAGCACGGCCTCTCGTACAGCCGCTTCATCGCGGGGCTCAAGCGCGCGGGCGTGGAGATGGACCGCAAGGTCCTCGCCGATCTCGCCGTGGCCGAGCCGAGGGCGTTCTCGGAGCTGGTGACGCTCGCCAAGAACGCCGCCTGAGCGGGCCGACCCGGATGGCCAGCGGCACCGGGCAGCTCGAGCAGCTCGAGCGCGAGGCGGGCGAGGCGATCTCGCGCGCCTCGTCGCTGCAGGACCTGCGCGAGGTTCGCGCGCGCTACCTCGGCCGCAAGGGCTCGCTTTCCGCGCTGCTGCGCGGCATCGGCGAGCTCGCGCCAGACGCTCGCGCCGGGGCCGGCGAGGCGCTGAACCGCGCCGCCGCGCGCGTCGAGGCGCTCGCCGCCGAGCGCCAGCAGGTGCTGGAGCGGGAGCAGGCCGAGCAGTCGCTTCGCGAGCACGCGCTCGACGTGACGCTGCCGGGGCTGCGCCCGCCGCGCGGCCACCTGCACCCGGTCACGTCGATCGAGCGCGAGATGGCGGAGTTCTTCCGCGGACTCGGCTTCTCGATCGAAGAGGGGCCCGAGGTCGAGACCGAGTGGAACAACTTCGACGCGCTGCGGATCGCGGCCGACCACCCGTCCCGCGACAGCCAGGACACGTTCTTCGTCGAGGGCGGTAACGTGCTGCGCACGCACACGTCTCCGGTGCAGATCCGCGCGATGACCGGCCGCACGCCGCCGTTCCGCTTCATCGCGCCGGGTCGCGTCTTCCGCGTCGATCACGACGCCACGCACTCGCCGTTCTTCCACCAGATCGAGGGCTTCATGGTCGACGAGCGCGTGAGCTTCGGCGACATGAAGGGCGTGCTCTACGCGTTCGCGCGCCACCTGATGGGGCCGGACGTTCGGCTGCGCTTCCGCGCGCACTTCTTTCCCTTCACCGAGCCCTCGGCGGAGTTCGATTTCTCCTGGCGCGACGGCTGGCTCGAGTGGGGCGGCTGCGGGATGATCCATCCGGGCGTGCTCGAGAACTGCGGGATCGACGCGCGGAAGTACCAGGGCTTCGCGTTCGGCATGACGATCGACCGCACCGCGATGCAGCGCTTCGGCATTCCCAACATCCATCTCATGTTCGAAGGCGACGTGCGGGTGCTGGAGCAGATCGGATGAAGGTCTCGCTCGACTGGCTTGCGAGCTTCGTCGACCTGCCGCCGCAAGCGGAGCTCGAGGAGCGGCTCACGCTCGCGGGGCTCGAGATCGAAGAGGTCCTGCGCACCGGGCCGGACCTGTCCGCGATCCGCGTCGGGCACGTGCTCGAGCGCCGGCCGCATCCGAACGCGGAGCGGCTCTCGGTCTGCAGCGTCGATCTGGGTGTGGCCGCGCCCGCCACCATCGTGTGTGGGGCGCCAAACGTCGCGGCGGGCCAGAAGGTCGCGGTCGCGGTTCCGGGGGTGACGCTTCCCGACGGGACCAAGCTCAAGAAGTCCAAGATCCGCGGAGAGGTGTCGGAGGGCATGATCTGCTCGTCGCGCGAGCTCGGGCTCGGCGACGACGCCGGCGGCATCCTCGTGCTCGATCCGGGCGCGGCGGTCGGCGCGGCGCTGCCCGACGTGCTCGCGGTCGGCGAGACGATCCTCGACGTCGAGATCACCCCCAACCGCGGCGACTGGGTCTCGATGCTCGGCATGGCGCGCGAGGTGAGCGCGCTCTTCGGCGGGCCGCTGCGAATGCCGCCGTCGGAGCCGGTCGAGGGCGAGCGGGACGCCGCGAAGGACGTGCGGATCTCGATCGAGGACGCGGAGGGCTGCCCCGCCTACGTCGCCCGCGTGGTGCACGGAGTGCGCGTCGGGCCGTCGCCCGCGTGGCTGGCCGCGCGGCTCGAGGCCGCGGGAATGCGCGCGATCAACGTGGTCGTCGACGTCACGAACTTCGTCCTGCTCGAGTACGGCCAGCCCCTGCACGCGTTCGACCTGGAGACGCTGCGCGGCGGCGAGGTCCGAGTGCGCCGCGCGCACGCCGGCGAGAAGATCGCGACGCTCGACGGCGAGACGCGTGCGCTCGTGCCCGAAGATCTGGTGATCGCCGACGCCGAGCGCGGGGTCGCGATCGCCGGCGTGATGGGCGGCGCCGAGACGGAGGTCCGCGCCACCACGCGCGACGTGCTGATCGAGAGCGCGGTGTTCGCGCCCGCGCGCGTGCGCCGCACCTCGAAGCGACTGGGGCTGCGCAGCGAGGCTTCGTACCGCTTCGAGCGCGGCGTCGATGCCGAGGGGATCGCCCGCGCGGCCGACCGAGCCGCGCGACTTCTCGCCGAGCTCGCGGGCGGCAGCGTCGCCCGCGGCCGCGTCGAGGCGCGCGGCTCCGGCGCGAGGGGTGTGGTCGAGATCGCGCTCGACCCGGCCCATCCCAATCGCCTGCTCGGCCTCGAGCTCTCGGCCGAGCAGATCGTCGCGCTGCTCTCGCGCGTCGGCGTGCAGGCGCGGCTCGACGCAAACGGTCTGCTCCGCTGCGCGGTGCCGAGCTGGCGAAACGACCTCGCGATCGCGCAGGACCTGATCGAGGAGATCGCGCGCATCCATGGCTACGACGCGATCGAGCCGACGCTGCCGCGCGCAACGCTCGAGCCGGTCTCGAAGCCGGCGTCGCTCGTGCTCGCCGATCGCGCGCGCGACGCGCTGAAGGCGGTCGGCCTCTCGGAGATCCGTCTGCTTCCCGCAGTGCTCCCCGAGGAGCTCGACTCGCTGCGCCTGCCGCCGGACCACGAGCTGCGGCGCGCGGTCCGGCTCGCGAACCCCATGCAGGGCATGGGCTCGCTGCTCTGCCCGTCGCTTCTGCCCGGGCTGCTGCGCACGGCGCGCCGCAACCTCTCGCGACAGGTCGGCTCGGTGCGGATCTTCGAGGTCGCGCGCGTGTTCCTCGCCCGCGGCCCCGGGGAGCTTCCCGAAGAGCCGCTGCGCGCGGCCGCGCTGCTGACGCGCGGCGAGCGCGCGTCCCTCTGGGAGTCGGTCACCCCCGCGCCGGTGTTCTTCGACGCGAAGGGCATCGCGGAGGCGCTCTTCGCCGAGCTCGGCATCAGCGCGGTCTTTCACTCCCGCTCGGAGGCCCCCTGGCTACACCCGGGCGCGTCGGGCGAGCTGCGGCGCGGGTCGCGCGTCCTGTGCCGGCTCGGCGAGCTTCACCCGGAGGTCGCGAGCCGCTTCGAGATCAGCCCGCCCTGTGCGGTGCTCGAGGTCGATCTCGCGGCGCTGCTCGAATCCCGTCCGGCGGTGGCGCAGGTCCGCGAGGTCTCGCTCTATCCGGCGGTCCGCCGCGACCTCGCGGTCCTGTTCAGCGCCTCGCAGCCGGCCGGCGACGTGCTCGACGCGATCCGCAAGACGGCAGGGAATTCGCTTGTATCCGCGGAGATCTTCGACCGATACGATGGCGTGGGGATTCCCGCGGGGAAGGTCAGCGTGGCGTTTCGACTGGTGTTCCAGCGTCCGGACCGGACGCTTCTGGACACGGAAGTCGCCAAGGCGACCGAGCGCGTGGTCGAGATGCTCGGCCAGCGATTCGGCGCGGAGCTTCGATAGGATGCAATCGGGGGAGGGCAGAGAATGACCAAGGCCGACATCGTCGAGACCATCTACGAGCGCGTGGGCTTCTCCAAGAAGGAATCCGCGGAGCTGGTCGAGACCGTCTTCGACGTGATCAAGGACGCGCTCGTCGGCGGTGAGAAGGTGAAGTTCTCGGGCTTCGGCAACTTCATCGTGCGCGAGAAGAACGCGCGCAAGGGCCGCAACCCGCAGACCGGCGAAGAGATCCAGCTCGAGGCGCGTCGCGTGCTCACCTTCAAGCCGAGCCTGGTGCTGAAGAACGCCCTGAACGAAGGGGGCGTGCTCGAGACCGGATCGGACGAGGACGACGACGAATAGCTCGCTAGAATCCGCTCGGGGGGTGATTCGATGATCGACGCGATCCAGGACCAGCTCGCCAGGATTCCCGACAAGACCTATTTCCGGATCGGCGAGGTCTCGAAGCTCGTGGGCGTGGAGCCGTACGTGCTGCGCTTCTGGGAGACCGAGTTCAAGACCATGGTCCCGCCGAAGTCGCGCTCCAAGCAGCGCATGTACCGGCGCAAGGACCTCGAGACCATCCTGGTGGTGAAGCACCTGCTCTACGCCGAGCGCTTCACGATCGAGGGCGCGCGCAAGCGCCTGCTCGAGCTGCAGCGCGGCCACAAGGCGGGCGCCGCCGAGCCGACGCCCGAGGGCGCCGCGCTCCTGCGCCAGCGCCTGCTCGAGCTGCGCAAACTCGTCGCGTCCGCCTAGATCCAGCAGGGCGCGCGGTCAGAGTTCGACGTCGGTCGACTCGTCGCAGCGGGCAGTGATTTCGGCCCCGAATGCGGCCGACGTGGGCTCGAGCTCACGGTAGGTGACACTCGCCGCGCTCGTGCAGATCGATACCGGAGCGCCGAAAGCGACGTCGCCCTCGTAGCGAGGCTGCGCGCAGTCCGCGCCTTCGGCCGAATCGCAGACCCGGACTCGAGTCAGACTCGGTTCCGCCTCGACCTTCACGAGCTGGCAGCACGCGGCGTCGACGACTCTGGGCATCGCGAAAAAGCACGTGATCAGAACGACTGACCGCATCTCAGAAACCCCCTCGTTGGTGAAGATATTCCTTCCCGCACTGCCGCGTCTCGGGATAGCGTACCCCGCGCCTGCATGAGTCACCCAGAAGTATTTCCACTGCCGCGGCTCTGGCTCTACTTGCTGCTGGCGCTTGGTGCGCTGTCTCCGAGGCCAGCAGTCGCCGTCGAGTATACGTTCGGCACGCCGATCGCTGGTGACTCGGTCCCCGTCACCCTGAGCCTGAGCGACGCGCCAGGAAACGTGGGCGTCGACGTGGTGGTTTCGATTCCGGCCGGGCAGGGTGACCTCCTCGGCCTGTTCGGGAACGTGGCGAATGAGGCGCTCGTTCCTCTGATGGTCATCTCCGACCCGTCGGGCATCGTGACGCAGTCGAGCTTCAACGCGAACAAGGTCTGGAAGGTCGGCGGCGGCAATGTGATGAACCCGGTCGGGAATTGGGACTGGGGCCTGCGCTTCGGCTGCAATGGCAGCGCGGGCGGCGCGGTGCAGAGCGCGAGTTTTCGGATCATCGGCCCGGGAGTCACGGTCAGCCAGCTCACGAGCGCAGCAAACCAGGGCTGGCTCTTCGGCGTTCGTATCCAGAGCACGCCCGGCCCTGCGGGCTCGGCGAAGGTCGGGCTCCTCGCGACTCAGCCACCGAATGGCCAGGCGCCGACGATCGCGATCAGCTCCCCCGCGGACGGGCTGCTCACAGCCGGAACCCCCATCGCGGTCTCGGGCACGCTCACAGGAACCGCACCGGTCTCGGTGACCGTGAACGGCGTCTCGGCGACGGTGACCGGGAGCTCGTACAGCGCGAGCGTCCCTCTCACGGAGGGGGCGAACACGCTGAGCGCGAACGCCACGAACTCGTCGGGGTTCGCCTCGACTGCCGTTTCGGTCACCCTGGACACGACGCCGCCTGTCGTGATTCTCAGTGCCCCCGCGGACGGGGGGGGCACAGGCGCCAGCTCGGTGAACGTGACGGGCACGGTTGCTGACGCGAGTGCGATTTCGAGCTTCACCGTGAACGGTACGGCGGCAACGCTGACCGACGGGGCGTATACGATGACGTTGGCGCTCGTGGTCGGCGAGAACCCGATCACCGCCACCGCCACCGACGCGGCAGGAAACACCGGGTCGGCAGCCATCTCCGTCACGCGCGCGACCCCACCCACGATCGCGATCGACGCGCCTGCCACCGGGCTCCTCACAGGTCAGAGTCCGATCGCGGTCACGGGAACCGTCTCCGGCACTGCGCCGCTCGTCGTGAACGTGAACGGTGTCGCCGCCGCGGTGACCGGCGCAAGCTTCAGCGCGAGCGTCCCGCTCGAGGAGGGCGCGAACGCGGTATTCGCCACTGCCACGAACATTGGCGGCTCCGACTCGGCCTCGGTCTCGGTCACGCTCGACACCATCCCGCCCGGCGTCACGATCGCGGCGCCGGCGAACGGCGCGGTCTTCTCGAGCACGCCTCAGGTCGTCGCGGGCACGGTGCTCGACGCGAGTCCGATCACTGCGCTGTCGATCGCGGGCAGCTCCGCACTTCCGGCGAACTCGTTCACGCGCGCGATCGACCTGCAATCCGGACTGAATCCGATCGCGGTGGAAGCCACCGACGCCGCGGGCAACACCGGCTTCGCGTCGCTCGTCGTGACGCTCCAGACCGCTGCGCCGCCGCTCGCGATCGCGATCCGGTCACCCCCCGACGGGGCGCGCGTGTCGACTCCCTTCCTCTCGGTGAGTGGCTCGCTCAGCGACCCGAACGCGAGCGTGGCGGTCGGCGGGGTCGCCGCCGAGTCGAGCCCCGACGGATTCGTAGCCCCGGTGGTCGTGCTGGCCGAGGGCGACAACCTGCTCGTCGCGACGGCGCGCCGCGGTTCGGAGACTGCGACCGACTCCGTCACCGTCCGCTACGAGAAGCCGCCGGCCATCTTCATCCTGCACCCGCGCAATGGCATGCGCCTGCGCCAGGCGGCGGCGGACGTATCGGGCTTCGTGGACGAGCCTGCGGCCGCGGTGGACGTGAACGGTGTGACCGCGACCGTTGACGAAACGGGCGGCTTTGTCGCGCGCAACGTTCCCCTTTCGCTCGGCGACAACCCGCTGGTCGCGCAAGCCGTCGATCTCGAGGGTGGCGTTGGCAGCGACACCGCGATCGTGAACCGCGACGACGCCCTCGCGCCGCTGCTGCGGCTGGTGCTCTACGACCCGGGGCGATTCGGCATCGGGTACGGAGCGTCCGTCGCGGACGGCTTCGCCGCCTTCCGCAGGCTTCTCTCCGAGCGAAGCCTCGCCCCGGAGCAGTTCTCCCCCCCAGTCGACCGGATCGTCGTCGGCCAGAGCGGACAGGTGTACCTCTACGTGTTCGCCGAGGAGGCCGGCACCGTCACGATTCCCGAGGTCGTAGAGTTCGAGACGGAGCCTACGCAGGAGCTCCGGCCGATCGAGGAGCTCCCGCTCGAGCTCGACCCGGCGACGGTCCTTCAGATTCTGCCGCTCGACTTCGAGCCGCGCTTCTTCGCGAGGTACTTCCTGCTCTTGCCAGAGGGCGAGAGCTGATGAAGCCGCGCGTGCCGAGACTCGCGTTGGCCCTTGCGATCGCGCTGCTCGGCGCAGCGTCAGCGGCCCGCTCCGACAACGCGGGCCCGTTCAGCTTCCACGCGGGCGCAGGCGCCGCGATCGACGATCTCGACCTGCTGGTAGACGCCACGCGACCCCAGGTGCAGTTCACGGCGCCGCTAGAGGGCTCGCTCCTCGGCGGGACGTCGACCACGATCACGGGCAACGTCGCGGATTTTTCCACGCACCCGTCCGACCCGCGCAACCTGCCCGGAAACGTTTTTCACACGCTCGACTGGTCCCTCATGGACGGCCGGTCCGGCCCGGAGGTCCTGTCGGGATCGGCGCCGGTCGTCGACGGGCACTTCGTGATCCCGGACCTGCCGCTTCTCGAGGGTGAGAACGCGCTGATCGTGTACGCGCGCGACGCAGCGGGTTGGTACGAAGGGACGACGCTCGTCTTCGACGTCGACCCGAACGCGCCCACAGCGGCGCTGGTCGGTGTCCTCGACGGCCAGGCGGTGCTATCGCAGAGCCTCTCGATCGACCTGAATTTCGCAGCCGCGACGACGGTGGTCTCGGTGAACGGTGTACCCGACGGGCGCAGCTTCCCCGCCGGGCTCGCGCCGGCCGCCTTCGCTCTGTCGCTCGCACTCGGCCCGAACACGTTCACGCTCGAGCTCGAGAGTGCAGGCGAAACCTCGAGCTTCTCGTTCACGTTCTACCGCGTCGCGTCTCGCGAGCCGATCGCGATCGTGCAGCCGTTCGACGGTGCGCTCGTGAACACGACTTCGGTCCCGGTGAGTGTCCGCGCGCCGCTCGGCACGCCGTTCGTCACCCTGAACGGCCGACCCGCCGTGCGCGGAGAGGACCTGCAGACCTTCACCGCCGACGTGCCGCTCAACGAGGGCTCGAACACGGTCTCCGCGATCGCGTACCCGTTCGGCCAGCGCGCGAGCGTGAGCATCACGCGCGACACGACGCCGCCGCGGGTGATCTCGATGGCGCCGGGCTCCGGTCGGACCCTGCTTGCCTCGGCGGCGACGATCCAGGGCGTCGTGTCGGAGCCCGCGTCGCTCGAGCTCGTGTCGCAGGTGGACTTTCGAGACGCGTACACGATCCCGATTCTCTCGGTCGTACCGGGGATCTTCGGAGACACGCTGCGCTACATCCACGCGTTCGAGTTCGCCGACTTCGCGCTCGATCCGGGTCTGAACGAGATCTACCTCGTGCTGCGCGATCGCGCAGGCAATTCCGCCGTGGTGCCGCTCGACCTGACGCGCAGCGACTCCGCGCTGCGCATCCTGGACCCCGAGGCGGGCAGCAGCGTCGCCGCGCTCGAGACGAGCTTGCGGCTCGAGGCGCTCGAGACGCTGGCGTTCCAGGCGCTATACGTGGGCGGGCGGCAGCTCACGTCCTTCAGGGGCCGAACGCTCACCGCGGGCATCGCGCAGCTCGACCACATCCCGCTCGCCCCGGGTCTGAACGACATCCGTGTCGTGTACCAGCGCTACGGCGGGGCGCAGGAAGTGCTCGTCACGAGCGTCACGTCGACGGCGCTTCCGATCGCGACGCTGCGCGGGCGGATCACCGATGCGGTCACGGGCGCACCGCTCGGCGGTGCGACGATCACGGTTGCTCCCGATGGCGCGGAGCCGATCGCGATCACCACGGCGAGCGACGGCCGGTACCAGACCGCGATCCCGACCGGCCCGTACGCGGTCACGGTGCCCCTGTCGGGCTTCCTGCCCGCGTCCGGGACCGACGTCGCGGGGCTCGGGGAGATCATCGAGACCGACCACGCGCTGCTGCGCTGGTCGACGGGAAGCCCCTCGGTGACGCCGACCGGGTCCGGAGCCGCGAGCAGCCATCTCGAGGGCGTGGTCACGCAGGTCGCGGGCGGGCAGCCGCTCGCCGGCGCGCAGGTGCGGGTGACCTCGGCCGCCGCGACGCTCACCGCGCTCTCGGGCGCGGACGGCGCGTTCGCGATCGACGGCATCCCCGTCGGTCCGTTCTCGGTCGCGGTCTCGAAGACCGGCTACTTCCCGCTCTCGTACACGATCGAAGACGCGGATTCCTCGATCGCCTTCGACACCAAATTCGGCAGGTCCGGGTGTCTCGGCTACGTTGGCACGGAGGGGAGGAGTGATGCTGCGACACCTCGCGTTTCTCGTCGCGGCTGCGCTTGCGGCTGGCTGCGGCTCCTCGGAGCCGCAGCGGCCGGAGCTCGAGGTCGTAGCCCGGGTGAATGGCGAGCCGATTGAGATCGCCGAGCCCGTGCAGGGCGCGGCGCACACGCCGGCCGCCGCGCTCGGACGTGTCGACGCGGCCGTGGCTCGGCACCTGACCGCCGGTGAGGCGACTCGCCGTGGCCTGTCCGCGGGTGCGGCCTCGGGGCCCCTCTCCGTTCGCGACGAGGAGAAGCTGCGCGACGCGCTCTTTGCGTCGATGCGCGACTCGCTCGAGCTGGGCGAGGACGAGCTGCGCGCTCACTACGAGAAGACGCGCGTGCGTTACGTGGCGCCCCAGGTGTCGCTCCGGCGGCAGGCGTTCGCGAGCGAGTCCGATGCTCGCGCCGAAGACCGTCGGCTCGGAGTCGACGGTCGCATCGCCGCCGAGGGGTCGGACAGGATTGGCCCGGCGCCCGTCGATGGGCTTCCGACGACCGTGATGCCGGAGGCTCTGACTCTCGCCGCCGCCGGACAGCGCGTGGTGCTGATGCGGGACGGGCGCTGGTGGCTCGTCGAGCTGGAAGAGAGTCACACGGCGGAGCCGCTTCCCTTCGAAGCGGTGCGACCTCGCGTCGAGCAGAGCCTTCGCATGCTCCGCGCTCAGGCCGACTTTCGCGCCGAGATCGCCCGACTGAGGAACGAGGCACAAATCGAGATCGAAGGATCGGCGCTCGCGAATACGACGCCGGCGCCCGACGCGTCGAAGCCGGTGTCCGGTCCCGACCACTAGCGCGAGAGCATCGCCATGCGGCGGCGCTGCAGCGCGGCCGCGATCGGGTCCTGCGCAACAGCTTCCGCCTTGGGTGACTTCGCGCGCGCGGCCGGCGTCGTCTTCGCGGTCGCTGCGCGCTTCGCGGTCTTCTTCTTCGTCGCCTTCTTCGCCATCTCACGTCCCCTCGTCGAATTCGGGCGCCCATCATAGGCCGCGATCCGCGCGGCCACCATGGCGCGGCGCTGCGGCCGCGCGTCTAGCTCGGGCGGTAGACGCGCAGCGGCCGGTGCGCGCGCAGCCATTCCGGCTGATCCGGCCAGGCGCGGCCCGCGCTGATGCCGCCGTCGACGACGAAGTGCTGCGCGGTTACGAAGCTCGAGGCGTCGCTGGCGAGAAAGAGCGCCATCTGCGCGATGTCCTCGGGCTCGCCCGCGCGCGGGATCGGCTGCGCGCTCGCCATGCCCGCGCTCTCCGCCGCGCGCGAGAGATCGGTCTGCCGCCGGCCGACGGTGTTCAGCGCGAGCGGCGTGGCGATGAACCCCGGGCAGATGCAGTTCACGCGCACGCGCTTGGGCGCGAGCTCGAGCGCGACCGAACGCGAGAGCTGGATCACCGCGGCCTTGGCCGCAGCATAGGCGTGGGGCGAGTAGCCGGCCACGAGCGCCGCGACGCTCGCGGTGTTGATCACGCTGCCGCCCTGGCGGGCGATCAGCGGCGAGGCGTGCTTCATGCCCAGGAACACGCCTCGCACGAGCACCGCGAAGGTCAGGTCGAATTCCTCGACGGGCGTGTCCGCGATCGGACCGAGCGCGCCGCCGAAGCCGGCGTTGTTGAAAATGCAGTCGAGCCGGCCGAAGGCCTGCTCGGCGCGCGCGACCAGCGCGCGAACGTCGTCCTCTCGGCTGACCTCGGTGCGCTGGAACAGCGCCGCGCCGCCGAGCTCGGCGGCGACCGCGCGGCCGAGCTCCTCCTGCATGTCGCCGATCACGACGCGCGCGCCGTTCTCGACGAAGAGCCGCGCGGTGCGCGCGCCGATCCCGCTCGCGCCCCCGGTGATGATCGCCACGCGTCCGTCGAGCGCGAGCTTGCCCGGGGCGCGTTCTGCCATCGGCCGCCTTTGTACGCTCCGGCTCGCGCGGCGGTCAAATCCGCGCTCGACGCAGGTGCGCGGATCTGCAAGCCTCGCGCGGATGGCGAGCGCGCGTCCCCCCGGCTCGGAGAGCGCGAGCCGCTTCGATCCTCCCGTGCGCGCGACGCGCTGGGTGGTGCTGGCGCGAACCCCGTGGAGCGAGTTCGTGACGGAGCTCGCCGCGCGCGCTCGGCTCGACGCCGAGTCCCTCGCGCGCGTGCTCCGACACGGCGGCATCTGGCTCGACCGCCGCCCGGTCGACCCGAACGCCCCGCCGCGTGAGGTCCGCGCGGGCTCACACGTCGCCGTGTACGCCTTCGATTGGGAGCCCGAGCTCGTGCCGTTGCCCGAGGACTGCGTCCTGCTCGACCGCGATGGCGTCGTGGCCGTGAACAAGCCCGCCTGGCTGCCGGTGCAGGGCACGCGCGCAAGCCAGCTCCAGTCGCTCGAGCGTGTGCTCGCGGTACGCCTCGGCTGCCGCGAGCTTCGCGCCGCGCACCGACTCGACCGCCAGACGAGCGGCGTGCTTCTGCTCGCCCGCGATTCGAAGCGCGCCGCCTACCTGGGCCGCGCGCTGCAGGACCGCCGCGTCGAGAAGACCTACCTCGCCTGGGTCTCGCCCCCGCCCGAGCGCGACGAGTGGACCGTGCGCGGCCCGCTCGGCCCGACGAAGACCGGCCGCCGCTACCGCTTCGAGCTGCGCGCCCAGCCCGCCTCAGACACCCGTGACAGCGAGACGCATTTCCGTGTCGTCTCGCTCGGCGGCGAGCGCGCACTCGTCGAGTGCCGCCCGCTCACCGGCCGCACGCACCAGCTCCGCGTGCACCTCGCTGCCTCGGGCTCGCCGATCGCAGGCGACGACCTGTACGGCCCCGACCGGAGCGAAGGCGCGGCCACGAGCGCCGATCGCGTCCAGCTGCACGCCGCCGCCCTGCGCCTTCGTCTCGCACCAAACAGCGCCGAGGTGGAGATCCGCGCGCCGCTCCCCGCGGACTTCCTCACTGGTCGGGGCGCCCGGATTTGAACCGGGGACCTTCTGAACCCCATTCAGACGCGCTACCAAACTGCGCTACGCCCCGACAGGCGGCGGGAGTATAGCGGGCCTTCGTCCGATGATAAGCGGGGACGGCCGGGCGGGAGAGGCGCGTGACGGAGATCCTGACGGGGGCGATCGACTGGGTGCTCGCGACGGTGCACGACTGGGGCTACACGGGCATCGTCGTGATGATGACGATCGAGTCGTCGTTCATCCCGTTCCCCAGCGAGGTCGCGATGATCCCGGCGGGCTATCTCGCGGCGCAGGGGCGCATGGACCCGTTCCTGGCCACGCTGGCCGGGATCGCCGGCAGCCTGATCGGCGCGCTGGTCAACTACGTGCTGGCGCTGTACCTGGGCCGGCCGGCCGTCGAGCGGATCGCGGGCTGGTTCTTCGTTGGGCCCGACAAGCTCGACTCGGCGGATCTCTTCTTCGCGCGCCACGGCGAGATCACCACCTTCGTGGGCAGGCTGATTCCGGTGATCCGACAGCTGATCTCGCTGCCGGCCGGATTCGCGCGCATGAACCTGGCGCGCTTCGCGCTCTACACCGGTCTGGGCGCGGGGCTGTGGAGCGCGGTGCTGGTCGCGATCGGCTACTGGGTCGGCGCGAACGAGGACCTCTGGCGGCCGATGCTCCAGAAGGTCACTCTGTGGCTGCTGGGGGGGATCGCGGTGCTCGTGATCGGGTACGTCACGTACCAGCGCCGTAGAGAGGTGCGGAGCTCTGGGTGAGCCGCTGCGCAAGCTCGGGCTCGTGACTGCGGGCTTGGCGCTGATCGGGCTCGTGGCCTGCGGCACACCCGCGGGGCCGAAGCCGAGCAGCGCGCCCTCGGGCGCGCGCAAGCACTCCGGCCGGCTTCCCTCCGAGGCGCCGGCGCGAGCCGCGGCCCCGAGCGCGGTCCACGTGGTCGCGAAGGGCGAGACGATCTACCGGATCTCGAAGCGCTACGGCTCGAGCGTGGACGCGATCGTCACGGCGAACGGCATCCGGGACGTGCACAGCATTCCGGTCGGCACGCGGCTCGTGGTTCCGACCGGATCGGCCGCGCCCGCGTCGCGCCGGCCGGTCGATGCCGGCACATTCGCGTCGCGCGACCCGCGCGGCCGCAGCTCGGGCAAGGCCGAGTTCGCCTGGCCGGTGCACGGAATCGTGATCAGCGAGTACGGGCTGCGGCGCGGGGCGCACCACGACGGGCTCGACATCAAGGCGCCCGCCGGCACGATCGTCCGCGCGGCGGAGTCGGGCCGCGTGATCCACGCGGACAATTCGCTGTCGGGCTACGGCAACCTGATCATCATCAAGCACGCGGACCGCTACTCCTCGGTGTACGCGCACAACCGCAAGATGCTGGTGCGCGTCGGGCAGTTCGTGGAGAAAGGCGACGCGATCGCCGAGGTCGGCAAGACCGGAAATGCGTCGGTTGCGCATCTGCACTTCGAGATCCGAAGCGACGGATCCCCGCGTGATCCGATGGAGCTGCTGCGATGACGCTGCTCTCGGGCCCCCGGCGCAAGATCGCGGCGCTGATCCGCGACGTCCCCGATTTTCCGCGGCCGGGAATCCTGTTCAAGGACATCACCCCGCTGCTCCGCGATCCCGAGGGGCTGCGGCTCACCTGCGAGCTGCTCGCGGCGCCGTTCCTCGAGCGCAAGGTGGATGTCGTCGTCGGTATCGAGTCGCGCGGGTTCATCTTCGCGGCGCCGGTCGCGCTCGCGCTCGGCGCGGGCTTCGCGGTGGCGCGCAAGGAGGGCAAGCTCCCCGGCGAGACGCTTCGCACCTCGTACGCGCTCGAGTACGGCGAGGCGACGATCGAGATGCAGCGCGACTCGATCGCCCCGGGCCAGCGCGTGCTCCTGATCGACGACGTGATCGCCACCGGCGGCACGGCCGCGGCGTCTGCGCGTCTGGTGCGCGACCTCGGCGGCGTCGTGGTCGGGGCGAGTTTCCTGATCGAGCTCGACTTCCTCGCGGGCCGCAAGGCGCTCGAGGCGATCCCCGTCGAGGCGCTGCTCCACTTCTGAGCCGCGTCGCGCGCCGCCGCGCGGAAGCTGCGCCTTCGCGTGCGCGCAGCTCGCGCGCAGCCTACATCGGCAAACGCGATTCGCCGAAGTTCTCTGCAGGATGGCCGCCGAAGCCCGAGTCCTGATCCTCGACGATTCCCGCGGCAGCGCCCGCTCGCTCGCGCCGGCCCTGCGCGCGGCCGGCCTCGAGGTGCAGGCCTCCGTCTGGTCCCAGGAGGCCGCGGCCGGCGCGGCCGCGGTCGCGGCCGACGTCGTGCTGCTCTGCATCGAGCCGGGCGCGGGCGGCGGCGCCGCGCGCTGCGCGCGACTTCGCGCAGAAGCCGCGCTGGACGGAGTGCCGCTCGTCGTGATCGCGACCGCGGCGGAGCAGGACGAGCTCGCGGGCTGTCTGGAGTTCGGCGCCGACGACGCGCTGATCGCGCCGGTGCACGAGCGCATCGCGGTCGCGCGGGTGAAGGGCCTGATCGAGGCGCGTCGCTCGCGGCGGATGCAGCTGGAGCTCGCGGGAATGCTCGAGCGCGGAAAGCAGGCGTTCGGCCGCAGCGTCGAAGCGCTGCAGCGCTCCGCCGAGGCCGCCGCCGACTCCGAGCGGCGCAAGCGCTATCTCGAGACCCACGACGGGCTCACCGGGCTCGCCAACCGCGGCTACTTCCGCGAAGCCGTGCGCCGCACGCTCGGCTACGCGCGGCGCTACGGGCAGAAGCTCGCGGTGCTGTCGATCAACCTCGACCACTTCGAGCGCGTGAACGAGAACCTCGGCCACGACGCGGGCGATCGGCTGCTCGAATCGGTGGCCGAGCGCGTGCGCGCGTGCGTTCGCGGCAGCGACATCGTGGCCCGGCTCGGAGCCGACGACTTCGCCGTGCTGCTCACGAGTCTCTCGAGCCGCGAGGGCGCGACGGTGGTGGCGCGAAAGATCCAGGAGAGCGTCGCCCGACCGCACGACGGCGAGAGCGGCCCGGTCTACGTCACGCCGAGCATCGGGGTCTCGGTCTTTCCCGACGACGGCGACACTCCGGACGCCGTGCTGCGCAGCGCCGACGTCGCGCTGCACCGCGTGAAGGAGCAGGGCCGCGGCCAGGTCCAGTTCTACTCCTCCGAGATGAAGGCCGGGTCGCTCGAGGGCATGCGGCTCGAGGTCCTGCTGCGCGACGCGCTCGAGCGGCACGAGTTCGTCCTATTCTACCAGCCGCAGATCGACGTCCAGAAGCGCGAGCTGATCGGCTGCGAGGCGCTGGTGCGCTGGATCCATCCCGAGCACGGCATGATCTCGCCCGGCGACTTCATCCCGATCGCGGAGGGCAACGGCGTGATCGTCTCGATCGGCGAGTGGGTGCTTCGCGAGGCGTGCGAGCAGAAGCGGCGCTGGGAGCGGGCGGGGCTGGGCGACTTCACGATGGCCGTGAACGTGTCGCGCCGGCAGTTCCGCGGCCCGGAGTTCGAGGCTCAGGTCGCCTCCGCGCTTCGCGACACCGGCCTTCGCCCCGATCGGCTCGAGATGGAGGTCACGGAGAACGCGCTCGTCGACGACGTGCAGCAGACGCTGCGCTCGCTGCTCTGCCTGCGCCGGATGGGGATCGGGCTCGCGATCGACGACTTCGGCACCGGCTACTCGAGCCTCTCGGTGCTCGCGCAGTTCCCCGCGAACCGGCTCAAGATCGACCAGGCCTTCGTGCGCGACATCGCGCGCGAGCCGCGGCGCGCGGCGATCACGCGCGCGGTGCTCGCGGTCGCAGGCGAGCTCGGGCTCGACGTCGTGGCGGAGGGCGTGGAGACCAGCGACGAGCGGGACTTCCTCGCCGAGCTCGGCTGCTCGCGGATGCAGGGCTACCTGTTCGGCCGCCCGGTGCCCGCCGAGGAGTTCGCGGCCACCTGGGCCGACGGCGGCGAGCTTCCGGACTGAGCGATCAGAGCCCGGCGCTCCGGCGCACCTCGTCCCGGAACGGCTCCATCTCGATCACCCTGCGCTCGGCGCGCGCGCGCTCGGCGGCGAAGCCGAGCAGGTGGCTCTCGAGTGCGACCCGGCCGCTCGCGCGCACGCGATCTGGCGCGCCGATCGCGACCACCTCGCAGAAGTGGTCGAGCAGCCCCTGATCGCCGCCGGAGTGCCCGAACGCGGAGCTCTCGATCCGGATCTCCTCGCGCCCGAGCGAGCCGTGGCGCGAGACCTCGATCACGCCGGTCTGGAGCACGCCGCGGAGCTCGCCCGCGCTGCCCGAGATGCGAACCGTGCGCCGCTCCTCCGACGCCGTTCCGTGTACGCCCAGCGTCGCGGTGAGGCCGGCGTCGAACTCCACGGCGACGACCTGATGGTCCGCGACGTCGTTGTCGCAGCGGAACACGCAGCGCCCGTAGTCGCTCGTCGCGAGCGCCGACTCGCGCGCCGCACGCGTCGGGTCCGCGCAGAGATCGGTCCACGGCCAGTGCCTCGCGAGTCGCTCGTCCGGGCCCAGGTAGAAGCGCGCGGCGTCCCAGGGGCAGCTGGCCTGCACGGAGCATGCGCTGCCGCAGCGCGCGGCGGCGCCCGGCGGGGCGAGCTCGGGCCGGTAGATTCCCAGCGATCCGAACGAGGCGAGCCGCGTCGCGCGGCCCTCGGCGAGCCAGGCGAGCAGGTCCAGATCGTGACAGCTCTTCGCGAGCAGAAACGGCGCGGCGAGCGCGCGGTTGCGGAACTTCCCGCGCACGTAGGAGTGCGCCATGTGCCAGTAGGCGACGTGCTCGCGCACGTCGATCATGGCCACGCGGCCGAGCCGCCCGCTCGCGACGATCTCGTGCACGCGGGCGTAGAACTCGGTGTAGCGGAGCACGTGGCCGATCTGCAGGATCCGGCCCGCGCGCTCGGCCGCCTCGGTGACGCGCAGGCAGTCGGCGGGCTGCGGCGCGATCGGCTTCTCGAGCAGCAGGTGGTAGCCGGCCGCGATCGCGGCGAGCGCCGGCTCGACGTGCTCGGTGTCGCCGGTGGCGACGATGGCGGCGTGGGCGTCCGGGCGCGCCCGCAGCAGCCCGCGCCAGTCCGTGAAGACCCGTTCCGGCGCGAGCCCGTGCTCCGCGGCGGTCGCCAGCCGCCGATCCCCGCGGGGCTCGGCGAGCGCGACGATCCGCATCCGCTCGGGATGCCGCAGCGCGTAGGCGCCGAAGACCGCGCGGCCGCGATTTCCCGCTCCGATCAGCGCGACGTCGATCCGGCTCACGGGCGCACCGTGCTCGCGAGCACGAGCTGCGCCGCGAAGTACAGCGGCAGACCCCAGGCGCGATTGGCGAAGGAACTCGAGACGAAGCGGTCGCGCGCGACCGCGAGGTCCGAGAGGTAGAACATCGCGGCGCCCGCGAATATCCACGCGGACGACGGCGACGCGCCGGCCGCCGCCACCAGCATGGCCGAGATCACCGCCACGTACCCGTACACCGCAAGCTTCATCTCGGCCGGAACGTGCGGCCGCAGCCAGTCCAGCAGACCGCGAAGCGCGAGCGACGCGAGGCCGGCGCAGATCGCCGCTCGCCCGGGGCTCTCGAAGCGCAGCGCGAACGCGGCCAGATAGGCGACGTGCCCGAGCCCGAAGGCGGCGATGCCGGCCTGGAAGACGCGCGGTCGGCCCTTCGGGATCAGCAGCACGTCTCCACAGAGCGAGAGCACCAGGCCCGCGAGCACGATCCGGCCGTAGCTCGTCTCGAGCGCGCCGAAGGAGAGCGCCGCGGCGACGAAGCAGAGCGCGGCGGCCGGCTTGGCGAGCCAGACGCCGACGCGCCATGCGCGGTACTCTGCAACCAGGAGCACCGCTACGCAGCCGGACATCGCGATGGCGAAGAACACCGGCGCACTCTAGCAGGAGGTCCCGTGATCGATCTCTACACCGCCGCGACCCCGAACGGATGGAAGGTCTCGATCGCGCTCGAGGAGCTCGGCCTGCCGTACCGCGTGCACGCGATCCGGCTCGAGAAGCTGGAGCAGAAGGAGCCCTGGTTCCTGGCGCTGAACCCCAACGGCCGGATCCCCGTGATCGTCGATCGCGCGAACTCGGACTTCGCGGTCTTCGAGTCCGGCGCGATCCTGCTCTACCTGGCCGAGAAGACCGGCCGCCTGCTGCCGGCCGAGCCCAAGGCGCGCTCGGTCGCGCTGCAGTGGCTGATGTTCCAGATGGGCGGCGTGGGCCCGATGCAGGGCCAGGCGAACGTGTTCTTCCGCTACGCGCCCGAGAAGATCCCGTACGCGATCGAGCGCTACCAGAAGGAGACCCGGCGTCTCTACACGGTGCTCGACGCGCGGCTGCGCGATCACGAGTACCTGGCGGGCGAGTACTCGATCGCCGACATCGCCACCTGGCCCTGGGTCTCGATCCACGCCTGGTCGGGCGTCGAGATCGCCGACCTGCCGGCGCTCGCGGGCTGGGTGGAGCGGATCGCCGCGCGCCCGGCCGTGCAGCGGGGGCGGGCGGTCCCGGCGACGGTGGAATCCGAGGCGCGCGCCGAGGAGCGCGAGAAGGCCGGCGCGAAGCTGCTGGTCTGATTCCGGCGCGATCTGCGCGCGATCTGCGCGCCTAAATTTCGCGACGCGCAGCGTCGAGAAGTAGGGCAGCGCTCCCCCCGCGCACGGAGCCCCCCCATGCCGCGACGCCTGCTCGCGGTGCTTGCGAGCACCGTGCTGCTCCCCGCGTGCGCGAACCACGTGCGCTACACGGGCGACGCCTACCGGACCTCCGAGCGCGACGTCGTGCACGCGGAGACGGTCGTCGAGCCGCAGTCCGTGCCGCTCGCGACCCCCGAGGTCGAGCTCGCACTTCTCGCGGACGAGACCGCCGTCGTGCGAAAGCTCCGCACACGGATTCGAATCGAGGAGTCCACGCCGTACAAGTCCGGCTACGAGCTCTGGGAGGTGCCGCTCGGGACGGTCTGCGTGCCCGTGCTTCTGGTGCTTCGCGTGGTCGACCTGGTCGGTTTCGGCATCCTGCCCGACGCGAGCCTGGACGCGTTCGCCGGCTTCACGTTCTCGGCGATGAACCCGCTGCTGAACGTGGAGTCGGAGTCGCGCGTGCGCCGGAAAGAGGTCTCGCGCGAGACCGAGGAGCTCGATCGCGAGGTGAGGCGCGAGCTCCGCCCCCTGGCGGGGGCGAAGCTGGTGCTGACGCTCGACGCGACCGCGCCGCAGACCCGGACCAGCGACGCGCGCGGGCGCGTGCGGGTCGGGCTGCTCGAGCTCGTGCCGGATCGGCTGCCGGGGCGGCCGCGGCTGCTTCGGCTCTCGATCGAAGGGGAGGGTGAGCGAGAGCGGCAGACGCTCGAGCTTCCGATCTCGCACTCGCTCGCGTCCCGGCTGGTCCGGGCGCTCGAGCTCCGCAGCCAGCTGCGGGCGCCGGGAGCGACCCCGGAGGCGATCGGCCGGACGCTTCTCGAGCTCGACGGGTTGGGCTTCTCTGCGGCGGCGCTGTCGCTCGAAACGGAGCTCCGCGCGCGCGAGAGCGCGAACCCGGTCTGGCTCGCTCGTCTGGACTCCACACTCCTGCATTGACCACGACCGCGGGCGCGCGCTCGTGGTAGAGATACGCATATGGATCCTGCGATTCTCGGCTGGCTCGGCTTCGCGCTCGCGGCGGCGGCGAGCGCGCTCCTGTTCCAGCGCCTGCGCGCCTCCGAGGCCGCGGTCGGCGCCGCGCGGGCGGAGCTCGAGGCCGTGCGCAGCGAGCGCGAGGCGATCGAGAAGCGGCTCGAGCAGGCGCGCGGTGAGCTTCGCGCGCGCGGCGAGGAGCTGGCGGAGCTGCGCAAGAAGCACGAGAAGCTGAAGAAGCGCGCGGGCGAGTCGCTCGAGGAGGAGAAGACGCTGCCCGCGCGAATCCGCGCGCTCGAGGCGGAGCTGCAGGCCGAGCGGGGAGACGCCCGCGCGGCGCGCGACGAGATCGTCCGGCTGCACGCCGACGCGGAGCGGCTCGGCGCCGAGCTCGCGCGCGAGCAGGCGCGCGCGGCCGAGCTCGTGCCGCCGGGCGACGATGCCGAGCTCGAAGGTCTGCGGCGACATGCCTCCGACGCAGAGACCCGCCGAGCAAAGCTCGAGACCGAGCTCGAGAGCGCACGGCGCGACGTCACGAAGTACAAGGGCCGCTGGGAGACGCTCGACAAGGCCTACGTGATCCTGCGCGGCGAGCTCGAGCTGAAGAAGGACGAGGCGCGCGCCCAGCGCGTCGAGCTCGAACGGCTGCGCACGCTCGAGGTCATCCTCGCGGCGCCCGAGACGGACGCCGCGCCGAAGAGCTAGCGGCTCCGGTCGATCCTCTGCCTGAGGCGCCGGAAGCCGAGCGCCGAGAGGCCCGACATGAGCGCGGAGATCAGCATCAAGAGGTCGCCCAGGCCCGACCAGGCCGGAAGCGTGAGTCCGGTGCCCGGAATCGGCCGGGCCGACCAGCCCAGATAGAGCGCCATTCCCAGGAACGGCGCGAACGCGCCGCGGATCCCGGTCAGCGTGACGTGCACGCCCATGTACGCGCCCGCCCGCTCGCTCGGCGCGAAGTCGTTGTGGCCGATGTTCCAGGCCAGCCCGCCGCCGCTTCGCGCGGCGCCCATCACCACGCGCGCAAGGCCGATCATGAACAGCGACTGCTGCAGCGCGCCGATCCAGAGCAGCAGCTGAGAAAGGCCGAACGTCCAGGAGTGCAGGGCGCGGAACGCGGCGACGTGAACGCGGTCGAGATACACCGCCCAGAACGGAATCGTCAGCACCGAGAGCGCGAACGGAATCACCATCGTGATTCCGATCGCCGCAGAGTAGCTCGCGCCCATCTCGCGCGAGACGAGATACAGAAGCGGCGCCTCGATCATCATGTTCGCGATCCCGAGCACCATCTGCCAGGTGAGGAACTGCAGGTAGTGCCGGTCGTCGCGCAGGATCGAGAGCCCGCTCGGGATCCCGGCCGGGCTGCTCGCGCGCAGGCGCTCCTGTGAGAGGTGCTCGGTCTCGCCCGAGAGCGGCACGCGCGAGAACGCGAAGGCACCTGCGGCCGCGAGACACGCGCCCGCGGCGTAGACGATCCGGAAGCTCTCGGGGCTCTGATCCAGTACCTGCGAGCCGAGCCAGGCGGTGGCCGCGGTGGACAGGGTCGAGATCGCGTGGAGTCGCGCGGTCACGCGGCCCCGGCCCTCGCGCGGGTAGTTCAGCGTCCAGACGATGCTCCGCGCCGTCACGATCCCGCCCAGGAGCAGCCGCGCTGCGATCAGCGCCGCGACCAGCAGTCCCGCGCCCACGGCGGCCTCGGGCACGAGCGCGACCAACGCGACGCAGGCCGAGAAGGCCGCCATCAGCGCGGTGGTGAACGGAACCCGACGGCGGCCGTGCGCGAGTCGCGCCCAGAACGCGCTCGACAGGTTTCCGAACATCGGCGCGGCAGTCACCAGCGCGAGCACGGCGGGGTGCACGTGAAAGAGCTTGTCGGCGATCACGCCGATGAAGCCGCCCTCCATCAGCGCAGGGCCGACGGTGAAGCAGGCGTCGGTCAGACGCTCGCGTCGATAGCCCGAGAGCGCGAGCTCCCCCAGGACCGGCCGCCGCAGGACGTTCAAGGCTCAGCGCGCATGTGCGATCGGGCCGGGCGCGGCTTTCCCGCGCCGGAGCCTGGCGCGAAGCCAGAGCACCGCGTCGTCGAGCGTGACGTAGAAGACCGGCACGATCAGAAGCGTGAGCAGCATCGACGAGAACATCCCCGCCCCGGTCGCGACCGCCATCGGCGCGCGGCTCTCCGAGCCCGGGCCGAATCCGATCGCCGCGGGAAGCACGCCGAAGATCATCGAGATGCCCGTCATCAGCACCGGTCGCATGCGCACGGGCGCGGCCTTCCGCATCGCCTCGAGCGTCTCCATTCCCTCCGCGCGAAGCTCGTTCGCGTAGTCCACGAGCAGGATCGAGTTCTTCGTCACCAGGCCCATCAGAAGGATGATCCCGATCACGCTGAACAGATTGATCGTCATGCCCATCACCCAGAGGCCGCCGAGCGCGCCGACCATCGCAAGCGGAAGCGCGAGCATCACGGTGAACGGGTGCAGCAGGCTCTCGAACTGTGCAGCCAGCACCATGTAGATGATCAGGATCGCGAGCCCGATCGCGAGGCCGAACTGGCGCAGGCTCTCGAGGAACGCCTCTGCGCTGCCGCCGAAGCGAAGCGTCGCGCCCTCGGGCAGGATCTCGGAGGCGATCTCGTTCACGATCGCGATCGCCTCGCCGGCGGGCAGCTCCTCGAGATTCGCCGCGACGATCACGCTGCGCTGGCGCTGGTCGCGGCTGATCGTCGAGGGCGCGGCGCCCGTCTCGATCCGGGCGATGTTGCGCAGCTCGACCACTCCGCCGTCCTTGGTGCGCACGAAGAGCGCGCCCACGGCCTCCGGGTCGGAGCGGAAGGCCTCCTCGAGCCGGATCCGCACGTCGTAGCGATGTCCGCCCGACTTGAACTTCGCGATGTCGAGCCCGCCGATTCCCGCCTGGACGATCTGGGACAGCGTGCGCGCATCGACGCCGAGCGCGGCGCACTTCTCGCGGTCCGGGATCACGCGGATCTCCGGCAGCCCGACCTTCAGGCTCTTGGAGATGTCGACGAAGCCCTTGCGCTCGGCGAGCTTCGCCATGAACTGGTCGGAGAGCCGATCGAGCTCGTCGATCTCGAGATTGCCTCGGATCGCGAACTCCAGCTCCCCGCGGCCGCCGCCGCCCATCATCGACGACATGTCGAAGACGCGCGCTTCGAGCCCGGGAATCGTGCCGAGCGCCTCGCGCGCCTCGCGCATCAGCTGGAGCGCGTGCTTCTTGCGTTCGTGCTGCGGGCGCAGGATCGCGACCATCACGCCGTTCGTCACGTTGCCGGGGCCGTCGGGCCCGGAGACGCCGACACCCGCGAACAGTCCCTTGATCTCGGGCTGAGCGAGCATGTACTGCTCCGCCTTCTTGACCCGCTCCAGGGTTCCCTCCAGCGCGGTGCCCGGCGGCGTGTCCATCATCACGAAGAGCCGGCCCTCGTCGGAGGGCGGGAAGAACTCGGCGCCCAGGCGCGAGCCGAGCAAGAGCGCGAATACGAACGAGGCCAGGGCAATGCCCAGCACCGTCGCGCGGTGGCCGAGCGCCCACTCGAGCAAGACCTTGTAGTTCGTCTCGAGCCAGACGAACGCGATCTCGAGGCGGTGGTAGAAGCCGCCGTGCTCGCGAACCGCGGGCGGCGGCATTCGCGCCGCCAGCATCGGGATCAGGGTGAGCGCGACGAAGAGCGAGAACATGACCGACGCGGCGACCGTCAGCCCGAACTCCTTCAGAAAGCTGCCGACGATCCCGCGCACGAACACGACCGGGAGGAACACGACCGCGATCGAGAGCGTCGCCGCGGTGGCGGCGAAGGCGATCTGGCTGGCGCCCTTCGAGGCCGCCTCGTAGGGCGGTTCGCCGAGCTCGCGGCGCCGCTCGATGTTCTCGAGCACGATGATCGCGTCGTCGATCACGACGCCGACGGCGAGCGCCAGCGCGAGCAGCGTCATCGTGTTGATCGTGAACCCGAAGAGCCAGATCGCGCCGAACGCGGCGATCAGCGAGAGGGGGATCGAGGTCGCGATCACGAGCGTGGGCCGGACGCGGCGCAGGAACAGCAGCACCGTGAGCGCCGCCAGGACCGCGCCGAAGACCAGCGCGAACTGCGTCTCGGCGACCGACTCGCGGATCGCGGTCGAGAAGTCGATCACGCTCTCGCGGTCGGGCAGGGTCATTCCGGCGGGAAGGAACTTGCGCAGCTCGTCCACGCGGTCGTGGGTTCGGTCGGCGATCTCGACCGTGTTCGCGCGGGACTGCTTCAGAATGCCGATGCCGCCGCCGGTGCCACCGTTGAAGCGCGCCATGTGGCGCGCGTCCTCGGCGCCGTCCTCCACGCGCGCCACGTCGCCGAGCCGGACCGGCGCGCCCGCGATGTCGGCCACGACCAGGTTGCTGAGCTCGTCCACGTTCTGGAACTCGGCCTCGGTCTTTAGCGAGTACTCCAGCGCGTGGCCCTCGACTCGGCCACCCGGCACGTCGATGTGCTCGCGCTGCACGGCCAGCATCAGGTCCATCACGGACATGCCGCGCGCGCGCAGCGCCTCGCCGTCGACCCAGATCCGGATCGCGCGCTCGCGCCGGCCGAAGAGCTCCGTCGAGGCGCGC
>VGRW01000017.1 GCA_016875225.1 Deltaproteobacteria bacterium | reverse complement strand
TTTTCTTCTCGTGCGGGAGGGCCGCAGTCGGACTCATCGGCCTAGCGCGAGGAGATCCGGATCACCGGAAGCGGAGGCTTCACGGCCACCGCACCGCGCATTCGCGCTAGTTCGGCGCAGATCCGCGACAGCTCCACGAACGCGGCGACGCGCTCGGCATCCGTCGCTCCGGCCCACTCTCTCGCGCGCGCTCGTGCGTTCTCCGCGGCAGAGGCGCGGGCGAGTCTCTCGAGCAAGAGAGCGTGAGATCGAGATGGAGCTTGCGGGCTCGAGGGCGTCGACACACGCCGAGCTTAGCGCGCGGGCGCGGCTAGCGCTTCGGCGCGCCGAGCGCGATGGCGACGCCGGGCTTCGCGAGCGGGGGCTCGGTGCTCGGCGGGCCGATCACGAGCTGCCGTTCGGCGATGCCGTGCTCGCGCACGAGCAGGCCGTGCACCGCCGCGGCGCGCGTCGCGGCGAGCGTCTGGAGCGCCGCGGCGTCGATCGCGCTCGCGGCGACCTTCTCCTCGAGCCAGGTCTCCTGCTCCGGCTCGAGCGCCGGAGCCGGCTGGCCCGCGAGCTTCGCGCCGAGGTGGTTTCGCACGGCCCGGCGCGTGCCGATCTCGCCGAGCTGACCCAGAGCGCGCACGCCCGAGGTCGCCTCGAGCTCGGCCAGGAGCGCGCGCTCGCGGAGCACGCGCAGATCGCTCTCGGACGTGCCACCGGAAAGTGTCAGAGCGATTCCGGGCGAGCCGGAGAGCAGGCCGGCGATCTGCTCGATGCGCTCGGCGCCTTCGGGCGCGAGCTCCGAGTTCCCCGCCACGAAGACGACCGGCTCGGGCGCCAGGCTCTGAACCTTGCCGTCGGCCGTGATCGCGCCGAGGAGCGCGAGCGGCGAGGCGAGCGCGCCCATCAACGCGCTGCGCAGCGCCTGACCCGCGATGCTTCCCAGCCCGAGCTTCATGCCGCCGCGGTCGCCGTCGACCGGCACCGCGAGCGTGATGTTCCCGTCGAGGTCCTTCAGAAGCCCGAGCGCGACCGAGAGCGGGATCCCGAAGTTCTGCTGGAACAGCGACTCGCCCTCGGAGCCGCCCATTTCGAGCTTCGAGACCACGACGTCGGTCGACGTCCTGTACGCGTCCTTCTCGATCTTCGCCTTGGACTCGAGCGACAGCGCGCCATCCGCGAGGCCGTAGCCCGTCGGAGTCACGTACGGATTGAACTGCGCAAGCCCCAGCTTCACGAGCTTCGCGTCGATCACCGAGTTGCCGGGCCGGATGCTCCCCTGCAGGTCGAGCTTCGCCCCGTTCATTCCGAGCAGGGCGAGGGTCAGATTCTCGACGCGCGGCCCCGGCCAGCGGACGCCGCGCGCGCGCGTCGAGGCGGTCGATCCGGGTGGCGAAGAACGGCTTCACGGTGCGATCGCCGAAGCGCAATTTCGCGCGATCGATCCGGGCATCGGCGAGCTCGACCGCGACCTCCGTCGTCGGTCCCGCCTGCTCCGGCGCGGGCTCTACGGGCGCGGGCGCGCCCGGCTCGACGGCCGCGCTTCCGAAGGACGGAAGCACGATCCCGTCCGCCGTGCGCGTGATGGTGAACGCCGGCTCGACCCATCGGACCCGATCGAGCTTCACGCCGATCGTGCGCGCGGCCGAGCCATCCGTCGCTCCGATCAGCCCGGGCACGGACAGATCGCGGATGCCGAGCTCGAAGTCCTTCCACGCGACGCCGAACTCCTTCGCGGTCTTCTCCTCGCCGACGTCGAGACCGGCCAGACCCAGCGTTCCCGAGACGTGCAGATCCTTGGCCAGCCCGATCGAGAGCTCGGCGCGGGCCTTCCCCTGGCGCAGCAGTCCCACCGCCGGCGCTTTGATCCGCGAGAGCAGCGGCGCGAGCGCGAGCTCTCGGATCGCGAGCTTTCCGTCGAATGCGAGCGGATCGATCGCGAGCGTTCCGTCGACGGCGAGCGATCCTTCACCCTGCGCCACCCGCAGTGCGATCGGCCAGCGACTGCCCGGCTCGCTCGAGAGCTCGCCGATCTCGGCGTCCACGCCGATCGGCAGCGGCTCGGCGCCGCCCTCGAGCTCGACGACCGCGCGCTCGAGCCGCGCCTTGCGCACGCCCCAGGTCCACGGCTTCGCGGGCTCGGCCGCCTCCGCGGCCGCTGCCTCCGCGCCCGCGGGCCTCGCGATCGCGGGCACCGGCTCCTTGGACTTCGCGTCCACCACCAATTGCGCGCCGACCAGCGCGACCTCGGCGACGGCCGCGCTCTGCTTCTCGACGTCGATCGCGTCGAGCGCGACCCGCAGCTTCTCGAAGCCGAGCGCCGGCCGGTCGAGACCCGGAACGCGCACCGAGACTTCGGAGAGCGACACCGCGCCGCCGATCTGGTGCACGCCACCCGGCTCGAAGTGGTGCTCGATCGACGCGTCGAGCTTTCCCGAGAGGTCGCTCCAGCCGAACATCGTGAGGTACACGCGCACCTTGTCGATCGGCAGGTTCGCCAGCGTCACCGTCGAGACGGCGCCCGGCCCTGCGGCATGCTGCGTGACCTGTGAGTCGAGCCCGACCGATCCCTCGCCGATCTGCGCCACGATCGAGATCCGCCCCGGCACCTGTCCGGTGGGGTCGATGCGCAGCGCGATCTGCTTCGCCGAGAGATCCTTCACCGCCAGGTCGAAGCGGTGCGGCTCCACGCCGACGGTGTGATCCTGGAAGTGGATCTGCCCGTCACGGAACGCCACGTCGTCGGCGGCGAACGACCAGCCGAGCGGCTCCGCATTCTCGGGCTCCGGCTCGGGCTCCGGCGGCGTTTCGCTCGGCACCGGCCGCGGCAAGACCATGCCTTCCTTCATCCGGTCGAGCCGGACCACGAAGCCCTCGAGCTCGAACTCCTCGACCTCGATCGTCTTGGTGAAGAGCGCAAGCCAGCTGATCTGCGTCCACAGGCGCTTCGCCTCGAAGAGCGCGGGCGCACTCGATGGCAGCTCGTCCGTGTAGACCCCGAGCCCGCGCAGCGTGACACCGCCGCGGATCAGCGAGAGGTCGAGATCCTCGAGCGCGACCCGGCCGACCAGCGCCTGGTCGGCCTGAGAGACGATCACGGAGCGCAGCACGTAGGGCAGAGCGACGCGCACGATCGCGAGCAGGACGACGACCGCGAGCAGCAGCTGGACCCGCCGCTGCCGCAGCGCTCGAGCCAGGGATTCGCGGTCGACCATCGCCACGGGCGTAGCATAGCCGCCGCGCGGCGGTCGGCTCACGGTCGAGCGAGATCAGGGGAAGGCGATTCGCACCAGTCCGGCCGCGCGCGCGACCGACCTGCGGCCGGCGCCGACTCGCCGAGATTTCGCCGCCTCGTCGTCTCGCGCGGCGGCTCCAGCCGGAAGAACCAGGTAGCAAGCGCGTCGGGGTCGGCGCGCGTCCCTGGCTCGAGCTCTCCGAGCGCGAGCGCGAGCGGCTCGAGCTCCGCGGGATCGGTCACGCGAACCGCGCGCAGCGGGTAGAGCTTGCCGCTAACTCGCAGCAGCACGCGCTCGTCCGCCGTCACCAGTGCAGGCCAGGTCTTGCGCGCGCCGAGCAGCGCCGGCACGTACAGCCTGCCGTCGCGAACGACGTAGCCGACGGTGATCGAGCGCGGCTCGCCCGGCCACACCTGCAGCTCGACGCGCCCGCCGAAGTCGTCGTTGGGCGGCAGCAGCGCTCCCCAGTCCCGCACCGGCACGCGGACCACGTCTCCGGTCATCGCGCCGCCTGGAAACGGTCCGATCGGACCATCGTGCCAGCGGGCGGCGACGCCGATCGCGACGAGCAGCAGCACGCCCGCGGCGAGCCAGAGCGCGAGCCAGCGAGCGAGCCGGAACAAGCCGCTAGGCCGGCGCGCGGAGTCCGGCGATCTCGGCCATGAGCTCGAGCGTGCCCGGGGCGTCGCCGTTGATCGTGAGCCCCGTTACGGGGATCTGCGTCCACTCCTTGAAGCGCTCGCGAATCCGCGCGACCGGACCGACCAGCGCGCCGTCGTCGACGAATTCGTCGGGCACGGCGTCGGCGGCCTCGGCCTTGCGCCCGGCCAGGTACAGCTCCTGGATCCGCGCGGCCGCGTCGGCGTAGCCGCGGCGCACCATCATCTGGTTGTGGAAGTTGATGTTGCGGTGACCCATTCCGCCGACGTAGAGCGCGACGCGCGGCTTGATCCGCGCGAGCGCCCCGCGCACGTCGTCGGTCAGGATCACCGTCGACGAGGCCTGGATCTCGAAGTCCTTCCAGGATTTGCCGTTGCCCGCGCGCGCGAAGCCGGCCTCGACCCAGCCCTGGTAGAGCTTCCAGTTGCCGGGCACGAGCCCCAGCGGCAGCCAGCCGTCGGCGATCTCCGCGGTCATCTTCACGTTCGCCTCGGTGCCCGTGCCCAGCCAGATCGGAAGCTTCGGATTCGGGTGCAGGATCGACATCAGCGGCTTGCCGATCCCCATCGCGCCCGGCCCGGTGTAGGGCAGCGAGATCTCCTTTCCCGCGTGCGTGACCGGCGCCTTGCGCTCGAAGATCTTGCGCATGATCGCGACGTAGTCGCGGATGCGCGCGTTCGGCTTGCCCCAGGGCTGGCCGTACCAGCCCTCGACGATCTGCGGCCCCGAGACGCCGAGCCCGCAGATGAACCGGTTTCCGCCGGCGAGCTGGTCGACCGTGGCCGCCGCCATCGCGGTCGCGGCGGGCGTGCGGGCGGCGAGCTGGATGATCCCGGTGCCGAGCCGGATCCGCGAGGTCTTGCCGGCCAGGTAGGCGAGCGGCGTGATCGCGTCGGACCCGTAGGCCTCGGCGGTCCAGACCGAGTCGTAGCCGAGCCTCTCCGCGAGCTGGATCCGCTCGACGGGGATCCGGATGTCCGCGCCCGAGTAGCCGATGCCGATGCCGAGCTTCATGTCTCGCCTCCGTTCGCCGGGTGTGGCGCCCATCATCTCGCAGCGCGAAGCCAGATGCACTTCAGGTAGGCGCCCTCGCGGAAGCGCACCGGATGGTCCGGGCCGTGCGCGGTTCGCTGCCATTCCGCGAGCTCCCGGCCGGCGCGCTTGGCACCCGCGCGGATCGCCCCGGCCAGCGCGTCGGCGTCGATCCGGGCCGAGCAGGACGCCATGACCAGAATGCCCTGCGGCGCGAGCACGCCGCAGGCGAGCTCCGCGAGTCTCGCGTACCCGGAGAGCGCCGAGCCGACCTCGGACTTCGCCTTCGCGAACGCGGGCGGGTCGACCACCACCAGATCGAAGCGGCGGCGCTCGATTGCGAAGCGGGCCAGCGCGCCGAACGCGTCCTCGCAGACGCATTCGTGTGTCGCCCGCGCGATCTCGGGCAGATCCGCGTTCAGGGCGAAGTTCTCGCGCGCTTCCGCGAGCGCGGCCGGGCTCGAGTCGAGCGAGACCACGCTCGTCGCGCCGCCTCGCGCCGCGTAGAGCGAGAAGCCGCCGGTGTACGAGAACGCGTTCAGCACCGTCCTTCCGCGCGAGAGCCCGCCCACGCGCGCGCGGTTCTCGCGCTGGTCGAGGAAGAAACCGGTCTTCTGACCGCGCACCGGATCGCAGCGGAAGCGAAGCCCGTTCTCGCGGAAGACCAGCGGGGTCGAGAGCGGCGGCCCTTCGAGGATCGCCCCGTCCTCGAGCCCGGCTCGCTCGCGACACGCGGTTTCGATCGCGCGCGCCAGCCGCAGCACCACGCGCTCGGGCGCGAGAGTCGCGGCGATGGCGGCGCGCACCTCGGCCAGGTGCGGCAGCCACGCCGCGGTGTAGAGCTTCAGTACCAGCGTCGCCTCGTAGCGGTCGAGCACGAGACCGGGGAGCCCGTCGCTCTCGCCGTTCACGACGCGGTAGCCCGTCGTGCCTTCGTCGGGAAGCGCGGCGCGAATCTCGCTCGCGACGCGCAGGCGCTCGGCGAAGAACTCGCGGTCGATCGACCGCGGCTTGCCGCGGTGGAGAACGCGGATCCGGATCGGCGAGTCGGGGTCCCAGAGGCCGAGCGCGAGGAGCTTGCGCTTGTGATCGAAGATCACCGCGAGATCCCCTGCCGCTCCGGAGCGCGACGCCGCGCGGATGCTCTCGGCGTAGAGCCAGGGGTGTTCCATGCGCACCAGCCGCTCGGCGGAATGCGTGAGCCGGACGGTGACGGAAGGTGGGCCCAAGCCCGCGAAGCTAGACGGGCGTGAGCGCCTTCGCGAGCGCCTCGAGCGAGTCGCATTCGGGCAGGTCGCGCAGCCGGCACAGCTCGTCGACGTACGCTCGATCGTGTCGGCGGTACCAGTGGGCCAGCGTCTCGGGGTCGGCCGGCGATTCCGGCGCCTGGTCGAAGGCCCAGAAGGAGTTCGCCGTCTCGGGCGCGAGCTTTGCCGTGAGCTGCGTCCAGTCCGCGCCCGGCGCGCCAGACGAGTCGGTCGCGAAGTCGGTGTCGGCCAGATCGCGAAGCGCGATCGCGCCGGTCGGGCGCAGGTGCCGGTCGAGCTGCACGAGGATGTTCTGCGGGTTGGGCGTCTGGTACTGCAGCCCGTAGCGCGCGAGCAGCTTCGCCTTCGCGCGGCCGATCGGCTCGGCGTACGCTTCGCCCCAGAAGCCGGCGAACGATTCGCCCGCGGCCGACGCGATCGCAGCTCCCGCGAACGGGATGCTGAACGCCGGCAGGTAGAAGTGACCGTCGAGAAGCCGGCCGAGATCTCGGACCAGAAATCCGCTCTCGGAGCCCGGCACCGAGATTCCGATCGACTCCGTGAGCAGGATCAGCTCGGGATCGCGCCCGAGCCGCTCGTCGACCGCGCGCACGTGCTCGGCGAAGAGCAGCGCCTCGCGCACTTCTTCGCGCAGAAGCGTCTTCTCGGGCTGGACCACGTCCGCGTGGGGGTGGTCCGTCGCGAGCTTGATCGCGAAGGGAAGCCCACCGGCGCCGTCCCAGATCACGAGCGTCCGCGACGACGTGAAGCGCGCGCGCCAGCGCTCCGCGGCCGGGGCGTCGTGGAAGGCCACGCTCGGGTCTCGGTTCAGCGGGTGCTTCGGAAACCGCACGTGATCCCCCGAGAGGATCCGCTCGGCCAGCGCGCGCGGCACCGGACCGGCGCTCTGCACCGCCACGCGTCTGCGCTCGACGTGAGCGACCTCGAGATCGACGTACTGCGTCGTCGTGCGGAAGCCGGAGAAGTTGCTCTGCTCCTCCCAGAGGAGCCACTGCGCGAACTGCTGCGCGAAGGGGTGGGGGGCCACTTCCCCTCACGCTTCGGCAGGCGGCCCCGGGAAGTAGAAGAACGTTGCTTCGCGGCGTGCCGCGCGATAAGCTCGGCCGTCGATTCGAGGCAGGGAGTGGCACCGATGATGAACACCAACGCCGTCGCGTGCCCCTGCGCGCCAATGACGCGCATCCGCGCACCCAGGACAAACGCGCCCGCCTCAGACTGACTCGACCCTGGAAGGGGATTCACCGAAGGCCGCGGGCGCGAAAGCGACCGCGGCCTTCGGCTTTCCAGACAGGTTCAAATGATGTCCGTACCAGCAGAGACTTCGAGCCGCACCACCGAGATCGGCGCCCGCAGCGGGAGCGTCGGCGAAGTCGCGTTCCTCGCCTTCCCGGTCGTCTTGCAGACCATCTCCGAGACCATCATGCAGCTGGTCGACTCGGCGATGGTCGGCCGGCTCGGGGCCACCGAGCTCGGCGCGATCGGGTTCGCCGGCATCTGGATCTGGACGCTCTTCGTTCCGTTCACCGGCATGGGGCAGGGCGTTCAGGCGTTCGTGTCGCGCCACGACGGCGCGGAGGAGCAGGCGCGCTGCGGCCCGTGGATCTGGCAGGCGATCTGGCTGCTGGTTCCGGCGATGACCGTCTGGATGTTCGCCGTCGCCGTGCTCCTGCCGCTCTTGATCGGATGGATCGGCCCGTCGCCCGAGCTCGCGGCCGCGGCGATAGATTACGGCTACGCGCGCCTTCCGGGCGGGCCGGCGGTGGTCGCGAATTTCGTGCTGATGAGCTTCTTCCGCGGCGTCGGAGACACGCGAACCCCGCTCTACGCCGTGCTCGGCGGGATCGCGGTCAACGTGGTGCTCGCGTACGCGCTGATCTTCGGCGAGCTCGGCATGCCGGAGCTCGGCGTCGCAGGTGCCGGCTACGCGATCTCCGCGGGGAGCTGGACGATCCTGGCCATCCAGGCCGCGGCCGTGCTGCGCCGCACGATGCGCCTGCGCTATCACACCGCTCCGTGTCGACCCGAGCGCGACGCCATGCTGCGCTTCCTGCGCACCAGCGCGCCGATCGGGGGACAGTGGCTGCTCGACATGACGACGTTCGCGATCTTCGCCTCGGTGGTCGCCCGGATGGGCGACGTCTCGATGGCCGCGAGCCAGGCCATGTTGCAGCTGCTGTCCGTCTCGTTCATGCAGGCCTTCGCGATCTCGATCGCGGCGGGCACGCTGGTCGGGCGCTACATCGGCGGACGCGATCTCGAGGCGGCGCAGCGCAGCTACGGCTCGGCGCAGATGCTCGCGCTCGGGCTCGCGCTGCTCGTGGCGATCCTGTTCGTCGGCGTGCCCGAGGCGCTGCTCGGGATCTTCTCGCGCGACGCGAACGTGCTGGAGCTCGCGCGCCCGCTGCTCTTGCTCGGAGCGTTCTTCCAGGTGATCGACGCGGTGGGCATCGTCGCCAGCGGCTCGCTGCGCGGCGCGGGCGACACCCGCTGGCCGTTTGCCGTGCAGGCCACGCTCGCCTGGGCGCTCCGGTTGCCAGCCGTGTACGTCGCCGCCATCTGGCTCGAGGGAGGCGTGTTCGGCGCCTGGGTGGGCGAGCTCGTCTACGTGCTCGTGCTCTCGCTCGCCCTCGTGCTGCGCTTCCGCGCCGGGCACTGGCGGTCGATCCGCATCTGATCTCGGCCGCACCGGTCGATAAGGTGCGCATGCAGGGCATCGACGCGCTCGGCGCGCCCGAGGCCGAGACGATCGCGATCGCGTCGCTCTCGGACGCGGGACGGGTGCGCGCGGAGAACCAGGACTCGGTCGCGGTCTTCGAGAACACCTCGCGCGAGCGGATTCTGATCGTCGCCGACGGAATGGGCGGGCATCGCGGCGGCGAGACCGCGAGCCGGATCTGCCTCGAGACGGTCGAGCGGGTGTTCCGCGAGCCGCACGGAACGCCCGAGGAGCGGCTGTGCCGCAGCCTCGAGCTCGCGAACGAGGAGGTGTACGCGCACGCGCTCTCCAATTCCGAGCTGCGCGGAATGGGCACGACCGCGGTCGCCGTCATGCTCGCGCCCGACGGCGGCGCCTGGCTCGCATGGGTCGGCGACAGCCGCTGCTACCGGCTTCGCGGTCGCAATCTCGAGGCGCTCTCGCGCGACCACTCGCTGATGAGCGAGTGGATCTCTCTCGGCGTGATCACGAGCGACGCCGCCCGGACGCACCCGCGCCGGCACGAGCTGATGCGCGCGGTCGGACAGGCGCCGGACGTCTCGGTCGAGCACGTCGCGATCGAGCTCCGCCCCGGCGATCGCCTGCTGCTCTGCTCCGACGGTCTGCACGGATACGTGGAAGAGCGAGCGATCGCGCGAGCGCTCGCTTCTGGAGACCCTCGCTCCGCCGCAGCCGCTCTGGTCGACGCCGCGAACGAAGCGGGGGGACCGGACAACGTGTCCGTCGTCGTCGCGGTGGTTGCCGATGCGATTGCCGAGGCACCGCTGGTCGAGGCCGAGCCCGCAGCAGAGTCCGAGACGTCCTTCGCGGACCTCACGGGCGAGCCCGCGCCCGAGCCGGACTTCGTGCCGCCCCCCGTCCAGCAGATCCAGATCCCGCGCATGACGCCGGTGCAGTCGCGGCGCTCGTTCGACCCGCTCTCGCTCCTCGTCGGCGGCTTCGCGGCGCTCGTGGTCGCTGGCATCGGCCTCGGCATCTGGACCTACACGGCGAAGAGCCCTGCGATCGCGACCAGCGGCGCACCAGTGCCGCGCCCCGCGCTGGTCCGATCGCCGGTTCCCGCTCCGGCTCCCACTCCAGCACCCACTCCCGCACCCGCACCGGTGGCGAAGCCGGCCGCGACGCCCATCGCAAAGCCGGTCGCAAAGCCCGCCCCAAAGCCGGTCGAGAAGCCAGCGGCCCCCAAGCTCGAGATCGCGCCGCGACCGCCGGAGATCCCCGCCGCGCCCGCGCCTCTCGCCGACGCGCCGGAGCCGAGCTTCGCCGGCTTCGAGCTCACGCCGCCCGTCGAGAGATTCCTCACCGAGTGGCTCGCAGCGCTCGAGACCAGCGACCGCGCGCGCCTGGAGGCGCTCGGCTTCAGTGACGAGCCCGCGGAGTTCGCGGGCCGTCCCGGAACGCGCGACGGCTTCCGGCTCGTCGCGGCCGAGATCGACGAGGAGCGCTCGCAGCCGGGGCGCGTTTATCTGCGGCTCGTGGTGAGCTACGCGTTCCGCGACGAGAACGGCCGCTTCCGCACCCAGGACGAGCAGCGCCTGATCCTGAACGATGCCGGGGGACGCCTGCGTTTCGAAGGTCGCTGGCGCCAGTAGACAGCGCCGCCCCCGCGCGCCGAGAATGCGCCCATGACCATGCAGCGCACTCCTCTGCTCATGTCCCGTCTTCTCGATCGCGGCGCGCGGCTCTCGCCCGACGAGGAGATCGTCACCGCGACCGCGAACGGAAGGCATCGGCAGAGCTACGCGCAGACGCGCGCTCGCGCCTGTCAGCTCGCAAGCGCCCTGCGACGCCACGGCATCGGGATCGGCGACCGGGTCGCCACGTTCATGTGGAACGGCCGCCGCCACCTCGAGGCGTATCAAGCGCTGCCGTCGATGGGCGCGGTGCTGCACACGCTGAACATCCGGCTCTCTCCGCGCGAGCTCGAGTACATCGTGAATCACGCGGCCGATCGCGTGCTGCTCGTCGACGCCGACCTGCTGCCGCTGCTGGAGCCGCTTCGCGGCAAGCTCGCCAGCGTCGAGCGGATCGTGGTCGGCTGCGAGGCCGGCGGCTTCCAGACCACGCTCCCGAACGCCGTCGACTGGGAGGACTTCATCGGTTCGGAGCCCGCGGACTGCCGCTGGCCCGAGCTCGACGAGAACGCGCCGATGGGCCTCTGCTACACCAGCGGCACGACCGGAAATCCCAAGGGCGTGATGTACACGCACCGCTCGACCTACCTGCACACGATGGCGCAGTCGATGACCGACGCGATGGCGCTCTCCGCGACCGACAGCGTCTGCGGAATCGTCCCCATGTTCCACGCCATGGGCTGGGGCCTTCCGTTCAGCGCCACGATGCTCGGCGCGAAGCAGGTCATGCCGCACCGCTTCATGGATCCGAAGTCGCTGCTCGACCTGATCGCGGCGGAACAGGTCACGATTTCCGCGGGTGTGCCGACGATCTGGCAGGGCGCGCGCGCGGCGCTCGAGGCCGAGCCCGAGCGCTGGGACCTTTCGCAGCTCCAGCGCCTCACCTGCGGCGGCTCGGCGCCGCCCGTCTCGCTGATGCGCTGGTTCTGGGACCGGCTCGGCGTCGAGATGATCCAGGGCTGGGGAATGACCGAGACGAACCCGCTCGGCACGCTCTCGCGCCGCATCGCCAAGCGCAAACACCGCGAGCTCCCGCTCGACGCCCAGTTCGAGAACATCGCGAAGGCGGGGCTGCTCATGCCGGGCCTGGAGATCGAGATCGTCGACGACGACTGGAAGGCGCTTCCGCACGACGGCCGCGCGACCGGGAACCTGCTGATCCGCGGGCCGTGGATATGCTCCGAGTATTTCAACGACCCGCAGCCCGAGAAGTTCCACGACGGCTGGCTGGTGACGGGCGACGTCGCGAAGATCGATCCCGAGGAGTACTTGATCATCGCGGATCGCTCGAAGGATCTGATCAAGTCCGGCGGCGAGTGGATCTCGTCGGTCGACCTCGAGAACCACATCGTGTCGCTTCCCGGTGTCGCAACCGCCGCGGTCGTCGCGCAGCCGCACCCGAAGTGGGACGAGCGTCCGGTCGCGCTGGTCGTGCGGCGCGCCGGAGCCGAGCTCAGCGCCGAAGACGTGACCGCACACTGCGCGAGCGGCTTCGCGAAGTGGCAGCTCCCCGACGAGGTGCTCTTCGTCGACTCCGTACCGCTCACCTCGACCGGCAAGCTCGACAAGAAAGCCATCCGCGCGAGGCTCGAGTCCGAGGGCTACCGGCTTCCGGATCTGCGCAAGACCTAGAACAGATATTCGCTCATCGGGTGTGACTCGACGCGGTCGAGGTCCAGGAACTCGCGGCAGCTCGCGATCATCCGGCCGAGATTCTCCGTGAGCCGCTGCTTCGATCCGCCGGCCTTGTACCAGGCCATCGGGTCGCCGACGGCGTCGGCGTCGAAGCCCTCCTCGACGATGCCGCGCCACGCCGGCGCTCCGGGCGTGAGCGCGCGCACGACGACGTTGCGCACGTAGGCGTAGCTGGCCTGAACCTCGAGCGCGACGCGCCGGTGCTCTTCGAGCCAGTACTCGAGCCACGCGTCGTACGGCTGTCCGATTCTGGGCGCGATGCAGGCGATCATGTTGATCCCCGGCGTGCGCCGCGACGGCGAAGCCGGGTGCGTTCGGTTCGAGAGCGCGACGGACTCGAGCACGGAGTACCCGGCCAGACTGCTCGCGGTGTTCGCGAGCGCGCGCTCGATCGCCCGCCGGTCGAGTGCGCTCTCGAGCCAGAACGACACGACGGCCCCGAGCGTGGGATCGAGCCGGGTGATCCGCGAGCCGAGCTTCGGCGCAACGTGCTCGTCCGAAACGTTCACGGCGACGCGGCGAGCGCCCAGCGCGAAGAGCTCGCCCGCGATCGCCGCGGGGCTCGCCGACACGTCTCCGAAGAGCGCGTAGACCAGCTTCTCCACTCAGGCGGTCCGCGGGTCGGATGGCGGAGAGAGAGGGATTTGAACCCCCGGTACCCGTGAGGGTACAACGGTTTTCGAGACCGCCCCGTTCAACCGCTCCGGCATCTCTCCGCGGCGAACCCTAGCACAGGCGTCGGATTCGCTGCGAGAGCACGAGCAGCGGAGCGAGTCCGCGTTCCCCGGCCTCGATCTCGGCGGCGAGCCGCGCGATCGCGTCGAGCTCGGCGCGGCGCGAACCGCGCTCGGCACTCGGGCTGGCGAGCTCGCGCTCGCAGAGCTCGCAGAGCACGCGGGTCATGTCGAGCGCGAGCGACGCGGCGCCGACCCGGCTCCACGAATCGCGCGCATCGACGCTGGCCAGGCGATCCAGGAGCCATGCGATCCGCGTTCGTTCTCCGAGCTCCGACCAGAGTTCGAGCGCGTTCGCGAGCGGCGCGCCGCTGCGAAGCGACGCCACGAGCGCGCCCAGCGCGCGGACCAGAAGCGGGAGCGCGTCCAGATCCGTTCGTCCCGGAGCGACGCGAGCGCGCAGCTCCGCGAGGGTCTCGCGCCGCCGCAGCAGCTCGTCGGGAGCGAGCAGCGCCCGGCGCTCGAGTCCGAGCGCGAGCGCCGCGGCCTCTCGAAGCGCGTCTTCCACGCAGAGTCGCGCGCGGAGCCGCTGCGCTTCCGTCGCGGAGCTCGCGTCGGCCGCTGCTCGCAGCGCATCGGCGTCGAGGAGTCGATCGGCCGTCCAGTAGGCGGCGAGCACCTCGCTCGCGTCCACGGCCAGCGTGCGCGAGAGCTCGGGAACCAGCGTGACTCCGGCATGGTCGACGACGCGATTCACCAGCACCAGTGCCTTGATCTCGCGGCGCAGTCGGTGTGACTCGAGCGCGGGCGCGAACGCGTCGCGAAGCCGCGGCGGGAAGTAGCTCTGCAGCAGCGGCGCAAGCTCCGGCTGGTCGATCACCTCCGAGCTCGCGAGCGCGCGCTTGGCGAGCAGCTTGCTGTAGCTGAGCAGGATCGCGAGATCCGGCCGCGTCCAGCTCGCGCCATGGCCGTCCTGTGGCAGACCCTCCAGCGCCGCGTCGAGCTCCGCGTGGCGCACCAGGTACTCGGCGGCGTCGGCGATCCGCTCCGGCGCATCGGCCGCGCGGTGCAGATCCAGCGACAGACACAGGCTCTGGCTCGCGTTGTGGGCCAGCACGTCCTCGGCCGCCTCGTCCACGCAGGCGCGCAGCACCGCGCTCCGCTCCGATGCAGCGAGCGATCCGTCGGCGACGCTGCCCGCGAGGAGGATCTTGTAGTTGACCTCGTGATCGGACATGTCGACGCCGCCGGAGTTGTGGATCGCGTCGGTGTCGATGCGAACCCCGGCCCGCGCGAGCTCCACGCGCGCGGCCTGCGTCAGGCCGAGATTTCCGCCCTCGACGACGATTCGCGCGCGAATCTCGTGAGCGTCGACGCGAACCGCGTCGTTCGCACGGTCTCCGGCGTCCGCGTGCGATTGGGCCGAGGCCTTCACGTACGTGCCGATTCCGCCGTTCCAGATCAGATCCACGGGCGCGCGCAGGACGCCGCGGATCAGCTCCTCGCCCGAGACGAGCTCCGCGTCGATCGAGAGCGCGCGGCGCGCCTGTGGCGAGAGCGCGATGCTCTTCGCCCCGCGCTCGTAGACGCCGCCCCCCGCGCTGATGCGCTCGCTCGCGTAGTCGGCCCAGGAGGAGCGCGGCAGCTCGAACAGTCGTTTTCGCTCCCGCCACGCGGCGTCCGGATCCGGATCCGGATCGACGAAGACGTGGCGGTGATCGAACGCCGCGAGAAGCTTCGCGCGCCGCAGCAGCAGGAGTCCGTTTCCGAACACGTCGCCCGACATGTCGCCGATTCCCACGGCCGAGAAGTCCTCGCGATCCGGGTCCCGACCGAGCTCCGCGAAGTGGCGCCGCGCGCAGATCCAGGCGCCGCGCGCGGTGATCGCGCAGAGCTTGTGGTCGTACCCGTTGCTCCCGCCGCTGGCGAACGCGTCGCCAAGCCAGAAGCCCGCCTCCAGCGCGACACGGTTCGCGACGTCGGAGAGGTGCGCCGTGCCCTTGTCCGCGGCCACGACCAGATACGGATCGTCGCCGTCGTGGCGCACGACCCGGTCGGGACCGATCACGCGGTCGGCGCGGACGTCGTCGGTGAGCCGGAGCAGAGCGGAGACGAAGCGTGGGTAGATCCGATCCGCCTCGGCGCGCGCGCCCGGCGCGTCGGACGCGATCCGCCTGAGCGCGAAACCGCCCTTCGCGCCGACCGGGACGATCAGTCCGTTCTTCACCCGCTGCGTCTTCCAGAGCGAGAGGATCTCCGTGCGCAGGTCCTGCAGCCGATCGCTCCAGCGCAGCCCGCCACGCGCGACCCTTCCGCCGCGCAGATGGATGCCGATGAACTCGCTCGAGTGCACGAAGATCTCGCAGAGCGGAACCGGAGCGGGAATGCCCGGGATCGCGCGCGAGTCGAGCTTCAGCGCGAGCTCGTGCGGATCCGCCGGAGCAGCGGCCGTGAAGAAGCTGGTTCGCAGCGTCGCGCGGATCAGCGACTCGAGCACGCCGAAGACGCGATCCTCCGCGGCGCTTCGGATCGGCGCGCGCGCCGCGGCCAGTGCGCTCGCGGCGCCGGCGAGCGCGGGCTCGCGCTCCGCCGCCAGGCTCGGGTCGAAGCGAGCCTGGAACAGCGCGGCAAGCGCGCGCGTCGCTTCCGGGTGTCGCGCCAGCGCGTCGCAGCCGAGCGCCCACGCGGGCGCCTGACCGATCTGCCGCGCGTACTCCAGGTAGGCGCGAAGCACGTCCACCGCGCGCCAATCGAGACCCGCGCCGCGCACGAGCCGATTCAGCTCGTCGCTCGCCACCCGGCCGGAGAGCGCCGCGCGCAGGCCGTCGAGAACGCGCGCCTCGACGGCACCCGACGCGTCTTCCGCGCCGGTCATCGGCTCGATCCGGAACGCCACCACCCAGAGCGACGGCAGCGGCGGCGCGGCGATCTCGGTGAGCGTCGCGTCGACGACGTGCACCCCGAAGCGGTGCACGACGGGAAGCACGTCGGTCAGGTACGGCCGCTCGCGCAGATACAGCTTCAGCCGTTGGGTGCGCGGGTCGCCGTAGGCGGTGGCCAGGTCGAGCCCGATCTCGACGCCCGACTCGCCCGCGCGCAGCCGTTCGAGGTGGCCCGTGTCCAGCGCGGCTTCTTCGGGCGACGTGACCACGCGGTACGAATCCGGAAACGCGCGCGCGTAGTGCTCGGCGAGGCGGAACGCGCGCTCGTCGGGCCAGCTCTGCGCGAGCGCTTCCTCGAAGCGATCCTGCCAGCGCTCGACCAGGTCGCGAACCTCGGCTTCGAGGCCGTCGAGCGCGCCCGGCGCCAGGTCCGATTCGCAGGCGCAGAAGAAGTGCACGAGCGCCAGGTCCTCGTCGAGGAACGAGGTGCGGTGATCGATCTGGCTCGCGGCGTGACGGGATTCGAGCAGGCGGTCGATCTCGCCGCGAAAGCGCTCCTCGTAGGCGCGCCGTGGCAGCACCACGGAAACGAAGAAGGAGCGGTTCTCCGGATCGGACACGCTCACGACCTCGACCCGTGAGAGCTCGGCCGCGGAAACGACGCTCGCGACGACCCGCCGCACGTCTTCGAGCTGCGCGGGCAGAAGGAATTCGAGCGGCAGGCAGTCGTACGCTTCGAGCGCGAGCTTGTGCGTGTGCGACCCGGGCTCGGCTCCGAGCGCTTCGACGACGCGCGCGCGTCGCGCCGCGAGGATTCCCAGCGCCGAAGGCCGCATCCGCATCGCCCGGTTCGTGAGCAGGCCGACGAACCGCCCGAAGCCGATCACCCGCGCGCGCTCGTCGAGGAGCTTCACCGAAACCGAGTCGAGCCTGCCGAGCCGGTGGACCGTCGAGTCGCTTCGCGTCTTGTCGAAGAAGATCACGCGCTCGTCTTCGAGGCGCGAAGCCACGAGCGCGGGCACCGGCGTCTTCGCCTCCGCGTCGTCGAAGCGGGAATCGTCGAGCTCGGCGAGGATTCCGAGCGCGCTCGAAGGCTCGAGCGTGACGCGGTAGCCGCCCGGCTCGCGCTGCACCGCGTAGCGCCGATAGCCCATGAAGAGGAATCCCTCCCCCTCGAGCCAGCGGAACATCTCCGCCAGGTTTCGCGCGCGCTCGCAAGCTCCGGACAGGGCGTCGGCGCAGGCCTCGATCCGCGCTGCGTGCTCGCGCAGGCGTGCGAGCATCGGCGCATGGTCGCCGACCACCCGGCGCGCGTCGGCGAGCGCGTGCGCGAGCTCCGATTCGAGCCGCGCGCACTCGCTCGCGTCGTCCAGCGCGTGGATCTCGGCGTAGACGTACGACTCGCGCGTCCGCGGCACCGACTCGCGCCCCAGGCTCTCGACGCCGCCGTCGAGGTCCCGCTCGATCGCGAGCAGCGGGTGCAGGAGCACGAGCTCGTGCTGCCCGCTCCTGCGAAGCACCAGCCGCACGGTGTCGACGATGAAGGGCTGGTCGGCCGCGAGGATCTCGATCGCGGTGCGGCCCGCCCGCAGGCCGGCGGGCGACGTGACCCGCAAGCGCGCCTCGCCCGGGGGACGCAGCTCGGCGAAGTCCGCCGCGTTCTGGGCCAGCTCGACGATGCCGTCGCGCCCGCGCCTGCGCAGCTCGCGCGGGTCGAGCGCCCGCTCGAGCTCGGCGAGGACGAGGTCGTAGAGCGCATCTTTCCCGGCGGCCACCGCCGGCTCTCATCGGCCGGAGGCGCGGGGGAAGTGGAGCGCACAAGTCACGCCGCGTGCCAGTGATAGACTGCGCCGCCATGAAAGCCGAGCTGCTACGCGCGATCTATGCCTGGGACCAGCTGCGCTTCGCCATCTGGCGGCAGAGATTCGGTACGCGGCTCGAGCTCGGCGCCGCGGTCTCGCCGAACCTGCGCCTCACTGATCTTCGCATCGAGCCGGGCGCGCGCGTCTCGGTCGGCCCGGGCTACGCGACCGAGCGGCGGCGCGTGAACCACGTCTGGGTACAGTCGGGTGGATCGCTTCTGCTCGGGCCGCGCGTCTGGCTGCGCACCGAGTGCGGCCCGAACTTCGTCACCGTGGCCGAGGGCGCGCGCATCGAGCTCGGCGCTCGCTGCCTGGTGAATGGGGCGATGCTGCACGCGAACGTCGGCATTCGCATGGGCGACGACTCGATGATCGGCTTCGGCTCGCGCGTGCTGGACTCGGACTTCCACAACCTCGACGTGCACACCCCCGAACGCAGCAGCCCGGTGACGATCGGCGAGCGCGTCTGGATCGCGTCGGACGTGACTGTGCTGCAGGGCGTGACCATCGGCGACGACGTCGTGGTCGGCGCGCGCTCGGTCGTGACTCGCGACATTCCGCCGGGAGTGCTCGCGCTCGGTCACCCCGCGCGTCCGGTCCGGTCGATCGGGCCGCGTGCTAGGCTGCCCGGATGAGCCTGCGCATTGCGCTCTTCGGCCAGGCCGCGTTCGGCCGCGAGACGCTCGAGCGGGTGCGCGCGAACGGCCACGAGGTCGTCGGCGTATTCGCGCCACCCGACGCCGGCCGCCCCGACGCGCTGGCCGAGCGCGCCGCCGAGCTCGGCATCGCGCTGGTGCGGCGGCGCTTCTTCCGCAAGAAGAGCGGTGAGCCGATCGAGGCCGCGCTCGCCGAGCACCGCGCGCTCGGCGCCGACCTGAATCTGCTCGCGTCGGTGCAGGTCTTCCTGCCGCGCGAGATCACCGACGATCCGCGGCACAAGAGCTTGTGCTTCCACCCCTCGCTCCTGCCGCGCTTTCGCGGCGGCGCGGCGCTGCAGTACCAGATCATTCTCGGCGAGCGCGAGACGGGCGTGACGATCTTCGTTCCCGACGACGGCGTCGACACCGGGCCGATCGTCCTGCAGAAGGGCGGCGTCGGGATCTCGCCGACGGAGACGACCTCGACGCTCTTCTTCGAGAAGCTGCAGCCGTTGGGGATCGAAGCGATGGTCGAGGCCACCGAGCTGGTCGCCAGCGGTCGCGCGAAGCCGCGCGCCCAGGACGAGCGGCTCGCGACCGCGCACGGGCTGGTCGACGACACGGTGGCGGCGATCGATCTGGCCGCGCCCGCAGCCGAGATCGACCGGCTCGTGCGCGGCTGCGATCCGCAGCCCGGCGCCTGGCTGCGCTTCGCCGGGCAACGCGTTCGCCTCTTCGACGCCGCGCTGCTTCCCGAGCGCGCTTCGGCCGCGGCGGGAACCGTGATCGACTGCGGCGACGCAGGGCTGTCGATCGCGCTTCGCGGCGGCGCGCTGCGCGTGAAGCGGGTGCGCGCCGACGGCGGCAAGGAGGCGGCCGCGGACTTCGCGAAGCGCGTCGGGCTCGAGGCGGGGCGAAGCTTCGAGAGCGGGGCTTGAGCCTCGAACGGGCTCTGGCCGAGCTCGCCGACGCCGGGCTCGGGCTCGCCGGAGCGCTTGCGATCGCGGAGTACGACTCGCTCGTGCCCGAGCCGTGGCGATCTTCGCAGCTCGCGCCCGGCGCGCGCGGCGCGCTCGTGGTCGGAAACGCGGGGCGCGAGCTCTGGGAGCGCTTCGCCGCCTCGCCCGAGCGTGCGCTCGAGATCGACCCGCTCGACGCGTACACGCGCCGGGTGCTCGCGCGGTCCGCGGCGCTCTGCGAGCCTGCGGCCGTGGTCGGCTTCTACGCCGACCGACGCGACGGTGTGTACCTGCCGCTGGTCGCGCTGGCGCGGCGCGCGGGCTTCGGCGCTCCCGGCCGCGTCGGCGTGCTGATCCATCCCAGGTACGGACCCTGGATCGGGATTCGCGCCGTGCTGCTCGTGGTCGAGAGCTTCGAGCCGCGCGAGCCCGCGCCCTGGTCACCCTGCGACGGCTGCGCGGCTCCCTGCGCGAGCGCCTGTCACGGGGGGCTCGTCGGCGCGGGCGGCGTCGACGCGCAGGCGTGTTACCGGATTCGCCTCACGCTTCCCGAATGCGCCCTGGCCTGCGACGCCCGCCGCGCCTGCGTGGTGGGCCGGGAGCACGCCTACTCGGCCGAGCAGACCGCCCACCACTCGCGCATCCGAAGCGCGCCTCAGTCGAGGTAGATCGGGCCGTCGCTCCTGGCGACCTCCGCGAAGGCGGCGGCGAGCTTCTCGGTGACCGGGCCCGGCGCCCGGACTCCGATCTCGGCGCCGTCGAGCGAGCGCACGGCGACGATTCGCGCGCCCGTCCCCGACAGGAAGACCTCGTCGGCGGAGAGCAGGTCCATTCGCGTCAGGCTGCGCTCCTCGGCCGGGATCCCGAGCCCGGCCGCGAGCTCCATGACACATCCGCGTGTCACGCCTTCGAGCGCCCCGTCCGTCGCGGGCGGGGTCAGCAGCTTCCCGCGGCGGAACGCGAACACGTTCGCCACCGCGGCCTCGGCCACGTTTCCGACCGAGTTCAGGATCAGCGCCTCGTCGGCGCCGCGCAGCCTGGCCTCGCGCTTGGCCAGCACGCTGTTCAGGTAGTTCAGGCTCTTCACGCGGGGATCGAGCACGTCGGGCCCGGGTCGCCGCACGCTCACGGTCACCATCGAGACCCCGGTCGCGAGAAGCTGCGCCGGGAAGAGCTCGATCTCGCAGGCGATGCAGATCACCCGCGGGCTCGGACAGCGCGTCGGGTCCACGCCCATCGCGCCGTCGCCGCGCGTGACGAGCAGGCGCACGTAGCCGTCGGGCCGTCCCCAGGCGCGAGCCGTCGCGAGCACGATCTCGCGAACGCCGGCGATTCCGCCCGGCAGCTCGAGGCCGATCGCCCGGCCCGAGTGGCGCAGTCGCGCGAGGTGCGAGTCGAGCCTGAACACGCGTCCGCCGGCGAGCCGGATGCCCTCGAAGATCCCGTCGCCGTAGAGCAGCCCGTGATCCGTGACCGGGACGCGCGCCTCGCTCCCGTCGACGACGCGGCCGTCGATCCACACCTTCATGTGTCACCTCCTGCGCGCTTGCGCGCGGGCATCCGGCGCCCTCCCGAAAGGCGCGTCTCGATCTCGGCGGCCGCCGCGAGCACGCCTTCGCGAAACGCGATCTCGCTCGCGCCCGAGAAGTGCGGGCTCGGCGCGGCGAGCGCGATCGCGCCGAAGAGCCGCTCGCCGAGTCGGATCGGGGCGGCCACGCCCGAGAGCCCGGGAATCCACTCGTCGCGCATCTCGGCGATTCCGCTCGCGCGCACGCGCTCGATCTCGCGCGAGAGCGCGCGCGGTTCGACCAGAGTCGCGGGCGTGAAGCGCGCGATCTCCGATCGCACGGGAAGCAGATCGCCGGGCGCGAAGGCGAGATAGAGCTTGCCGATCGCGGTCGCGTGCGCGGGAATCTCGCTGCCGACGCGCGGAGCGGCGCGCAGGAAGCCCGAGCCCTCCTGCTTGTCGACCACGTAGAGCCGCCCGGCGCGCGCGGCCGAAAGGAAGATCGTCTCGCCGAGCGCCTCCGCCGTCCGCTCCAGCACCGGCCGCGCGGCCTCGACCAGCGGTTCGCGCTCCAGCACGCCGAGCCCGAGCGCGACCAGCGCGATCCCCGGGCGGTAGCGCCCCAGCGCGTCGCGCTCGACCAGCCCGCGCCGCGAGAGCGACGCGAGCAGCCGGTGCGCGGTCGACTTCGGAAGCGCGAGCGCCCGGCCGAGCTCGGAGACGCCGCGCGGAGCGGGCTGCTCGTGCAGGTGGAACAGCAGCTCGAGGGCCTTGTCGATGGTTCCGCTGAAGTCGCTCGATCGTTCCATTATTCAGAACGCCGTGTCTGATTCTGGAACGCAGGCTACGCCCGAAGGCGCGCAGCTGCAAGCGGCTAGCTCGTCGCGACTCCGCGGTACATCTCGGCGAGGAAGCGGGGGCCGTCGGCCTTGAAGCGCTCGAGCTTCTCGAATTCGAAGCCCGCCTCCAGGATCAGCGCGTCGATCCTCCGGTTCACGTTGCAGCCGACGCCGATCACGTTCTGGATCGGATTCCAGCGGTCCTGGAAGCGCGCGACGCGCGCGTCGTCGCTGCGGCCGTGCTCGATGAAGAGCAGACGCGCGCCGGGCTTGAGCACCCGGCGGACCTCGCGAAGCGCCGCGACCGGATCGGGGATGGTGCAGAGCGTCCAGGTCACCGTCGCGCAGTCGAAGCGCCCCGCGTCGAACGGCAGCCCGCCGTCGGCGCGCAGCCGGTGCCGCTCGACCGGAAACGGCGCGGCCGCGACCCGGGCCGCGACCCGCTCCTGCAGCGCGTCCATCGGATCGATCGCGGAGAGCGAGCGGACCGACGCCGGGTAGTGCGGAAGGTTCAGTCCGGTTCCGAAGCCGATCTCGAGCACGTCGCCCGAGGCCGGCGCGAGCACGCCGCCGCGAAGCGGCTGCATGCCGCGCATCACGAAGTCGAGGACGTGCGGAAAGACGTGGCGCTCGTAGAACCCCATGACGACGAGGGTCAGTCTACAGCAGGCCGCGCTCGCGCATTCCCAGCGCGAGCAGGGGCAGGGCGGACGTGTCCGCGAGCATCGCCTCGGGCTGATCCTTCCCGACGTCGTACTCGTGCTGGAACCCGCGCGCGAGCGCGAGCGCCTCGAGCTGTGCGCGTGCGACGCGCGCGTCGGCCGGGCGTTCCGCGCGCGAGAGCACAAGGTGCGCCCAGAAGTGCGCGAGCGGCGAGGCCGCGTCGGGCCGATCGCCTCGGGAATCGAGGTCGTCGCGCTCGCCGCGCATGGGCGGGGCGTGGAAGACGCCGCGCGAGCTCCAGAGCGCGGACGCCGAGGGGCGCAGGTGGCGATCGACCAGACGCCGCGGCGTGCCCTCCTCGGCCAGCGTTCGCGTCGCGGCGGGAAGCAACCCCCCGGCCGTCACCGAGCGGAGCGCGCTCTGCCGGCCGCGATTCCAGCCGGCGTAGATCTCATGCTCCTCCCACCAGAGACGCGAGTGGATGCCCTCGGCGATCATCTCGGAGCGGATCCGCAGCTTCTGACACGAAGTCGTGTCGCCGAGCTTCTCCCAGGCGCGCGAGCACTCTTCGAGCGCGAGCAGCAGCCAGCCGCAGAAGACGGGGTCCTCGATCACGAACGGGTGACCCGCGCGCAGCGCGTGCTCGGGGTCGAGCCGGCAGGCCGCAGCGGAGCGGAACAGCGTCGCGCTGTCGTCGCGCCACTCGTCGTCGTCCTCGCAGTCCAGCAGCGATTCGAAGAGCGCCGAACGCGGAACGCCGCTCTCCAGCGGGTGCAGGATCACCGGCAGCGGCGTGTCGGGGGGCAGCCGTGCGCCCCAGATCGCGTCGAGCTCGCGCGTGGCGAGCTCGAGCAGATCGCGGCTTCCCTCCGCGTCGGCGAGCGCGAGACAGGCGACCGCGAACGCGGCGACCGGCGGCGCGATCAGCTGCGAGCGCGCGTCCTCGCCGAAGACCGCGCCGACTTCGCGCATGCGCGCGCTGCGCTCCGCCTCGTCGGCGACGCGCTCGGCCGCGAGCAGGCCGTCGTCGCGCTGACAGCCTTCGTACAGGGCGCGAAGCTCCGCGAGCGCGGCGGCGGCGTCGATGTGGCGCAACGAGAGCGCGAGATGCGCGGACGTCCACGACGACATCACCGCCGGGCCGTCGACGGTCGCGACGTGGAATCGCAGTCCGCCGTCCTCGCGTTCCAGGCTCGGGAGCAGATCCCGGCAGCGCTGCTCGAACTCCAATTCTGCGGCTCCCGTGGTCTGCGTTCGGATCGATTCGGGCGAGAAAAACCCCGAAGGTGCTGCGCCCGCCGTGGCGGTCGCCCGCTCAGTGACCAAGCGGACCCTCGGGGTTCGGGTGGTTCCTGGGCCATGCCAGGTCCGCCACCAGGTTTCTAGGCGGACCTAGATGGAAACCACCTCTGCCGTCACTGTGCTTGATTGAAACACTTTTGGACCACCTCCTAACGCGGCGCGTGAACGTCGCGCGGGACCCAGCTCCCGCCCCGATCGCCGCCCGCTCATCGACGGCACTGACCAGGCCGAGCGAACACCCTTGGCAGGGCGCGCTCGGAGCCGACTCGCGCAGGGTATCGGCGGCCCGGTGCGGGGGCAAGGCAAGCCCTCTCTGCTAGGTTTTCGCGCAATGGAGAGCCGCTTCGGTCCTGAGGAGCTCGCGCGCTACCGGGAGCGCTACTCCGAGCAGGGCGAAGCCCTCGCCGACCGCGTCTACACGTCTCGGCTGATCGGCGCCGAGCCGGACCTGGTGCTGCACGGCGGTGGCAACACCTCGGTCAAGACGAGCGCGCGCGATCTCTTCGGGCGCGACGTCCGCGTGCTGCACGTGAAGGGCTCGGGGAGCGACCTGGCGCGGATCGAGCCCGCGGGCCTGCCGGCGCTCCTGCTCCAGCCGCTGCTCGAGCTGCGCGCGCTCGGCGCGCTCTCCGACGAAAACATGGTCGCGCAGCAGCGCCGTGCGCTCGTCGACCCGACCGCGCCGACGCCGAGCATCGAGACGCTGCTCCACGCCTTCCTGCCCGCGGCCTTCGTCGATCACTCGCACGCCGACGCGATCCTCGCGCTCACGAACCAGCCCGACGGCGCCTCCCGCGTGCGCGCGCTGTTCGGCTCGCGGGTCGGATGGGTTCCCTGGGCGATGCCCGGCTTCGCGCTCGCCAAGTCCGCCGTCGAGATCTTCGAGAAGGATCCGGACGTCGTGGGCCTGGTGCTCGAGAAGCACGGCCTGGTCACGTTCGGAGACGACGCGAAGACCAGCTACGAGCGGCACATCGAGCTGGTCGGGCGAGCGCGCAGTTTCATCGACGGCCAGACCGAGGGCCGCCGGCCGCTCGACGCGCGGCCGGTCGTGGCCATGCGCGAGTGGAAGGAGATCGCCTCGGTCGTTCGCGGTGCGCTCGCCGTTCGCACCGGCGATCTCGAGCGCCCGTTCCGCCGCTTCGTGCTCGAGAAGCGCAGCTCCGACGAGATCCTGCACTTCGCCGCGGCCGAGCAGGGGCCGGAGCTGGCCGCGAGCGCGCCGATCACGCCCGATCACGTGATCCGCACGAAGGGCCGCTATCTGTTCATCGAGCGGCCGCCGTACGGGAATCTCGAGGCGCTCGCGACGCGGCTTCGCGAGGAGATCGAGGAGTACCGCAGCTCCTACGCGAAGTATTTCGACCGGAACGTCGCGGCCAAGCGCGTGGAGCGCACCATGCTCGATCCGACGCCGCGAGTGCTCGTGCTGCCGGGCATCGGCCTGGTCGCCGCGGGCGCGACGCGACGGGACGCGCGGATCGCGGCCGACATCGCCGAGCACACCGTGCGCACGAAGATCTGGGCGGCGTCGATCGGCCGCTACGAGGGGCTCTCGGAGGGCGAGCTCTTCGACATGGAGTACTGGAGCCTCGAGCAGGCGAAGCTGCGCCGCGACGCCCAAGCCAAGCTCGAAGGCCAGGTGGCGCTGGTGACCGGCGGCGCGGGCGCGATCGGCGAGGGCGTCGCGCGCGAGCTGCTCCGCGCCGGGGCGAACGTCGTGCTCGTCGACGTGGACGAGGCGCGGCTGGCGGCCGCGACCGAGCGGATCGGCGACGAGCGCTGCCTTGGCGTGCGCTGCGACGTCACCGACGAGGGCGACGTCCGCGACGCGTTCCTGCACGCGGCCGAGCGCTTCGGCGGCGTGGACGTCGTGGTCGTGAACGCGGGGGTCGCGCGCGTCGGGGCGCTTGCGGATCTCGCACTCTCCGACTTCGAGGCCGCGGTCGACGTCAACCTGAAGGGCGCGTTCCTCACCCTCCGCGAGGCACTGTTCCAGCTGCGCCGGCAGGCGACGGGCGGAAACATCGTGCTGGTCTCGACCAAGAACGTGTTCGCGCCCGGAATCGAGTTCGGCGCCTACAGCGCCTCGAAGGCCGGCGCGCACCAGCTCGGCCGCGTCGCCGCGCTCGAGGGTGCAGCGATCGGCGTGCGCGTGAACCTGGTGAACGCGGACGCGGTCTTCGGCGAGGCCGAGAACCGCTCGGGTCTGTGGCAGGAGGTCGGTCCCGGCCGCGCGGCCGCGCGCGGGATCGCGCCCGAGGAGCTCGAGGAGTTCTACCGCAACCGCAATCTGCTGAAGGCGCGCGTCACGGCGGGGCACGTGGGCCGGGCGGTGGTCTTCTTCGCCTGCCAGGAGACTCCCACCACCGGTGCGGTGCTTCCCGTCGACGGCGGGCTTCCGGACGCCTTTCCCCGCTAGTGCTGAACGCGATCTTCATCGCGCTGATCGCAAGCTCGGTCCTGGTCGCGGCGTTTGCGGGCACGATGCCCGCCACGAACCAGGCGGCGCTCGACGCGGCGAAGAACGCGGTGATGGTGGTCGCGTTCGGCCTGATCGGGCCGATGGCGCTCTGGCTCGGCTTCATGCGGGTGCTGCGCGACGCGGGCTTCATGGCCTCGATCGCGCGCGCCCTCTCGCCGGTCATGCGCAGGCTGTTTCCGGACGTGCCGCCCGAGCACCCGGCGATGGGCGCGATGGTCCTGAACCTGGCCGCGAACGTGCTCGGGCTGGGCAACGCCGCGACGCCGTTCGGGCTGAAAGCCATGCGCGAGCTCGAGACCTTGAACGCGCGGCCGGGCGTGGCGAGCAACGCGATGGCGCTGTTCCTGGCGATCAACACCTCCGGCGTCGCCGTGCTCCCGCTCGGCGTGATCGCGATTCGCGCGAGCCTGGGCTCGGGCAATGCCGCCGGGATCGTGGTCCCGACCGTTCTCGCGACCGCCTGCTCGACGCTCGTCGCGGTGGGGGTGACGAAGCTGCTCCAGGGTCGCGCGGTCTTCGCGGTCGAGCGAGCCGCGCTCGGGGCGCCGGAGAACGCTGCCGCCCCGAGCGCCGCGGCGGCGATCCGCGGCATGGCCGAGGCCGAGGAGCTCGCGGGTGTTCGGGCGCGCGGCGAGCCGCTGCGCAAGCTCGTCTTCGCCGGCTTCCTGTCGTTGCTCGCCTTTGCACTCGTGCGGCAGCTCGCGTCGGGCGCTCCCGATTCGAGCGGACTCGAGGGCGTGAAGCAGGCGCTCGACACCTGGCTTCTGCCGGCGCTGATGGCGGCGATCGTCCTGTTCGGCTTCACGCGTCGCGTGAAGGTCTACGACTCGTTCATCGCCGGCGCGCGCGAGGGCTTCGAGATCGCGATCATGATCATCCCGTTCCTGGTCGCGATCCTCGTCGGTGTCGCCATGTTCCGGCACTCGGGCGCGCTCGGCGCTCTGACCCAGGCGGTGTCGCCGGTCACGTCGCTGCTCGGCTTTCCCGCCGAGGCACTCCCCATGGCGCTGATCCGGCCGCTCTCGGGGAGCGGCGCGATGGCGGTGATGACGGAGACCATGACGACGCACGGGCCGGACTCGTTCGTGGGCTACCTGGTCTCGGTCATCAACGGGAGCACCGAGACGACCTTCTACGTCCTGGCTCTGTACTTCGGGAGCGTCGGTGTGCGGGCGGCCCGCCACACCGTATTCGCGTGTCTGGCGGCCGACCTCACGGGCATCGCCGCCGCGCTCGTCTTCGCGAAAATCTTCTTCTAGCTGGAACCTGCCCGTTCGAGGTGGTAGAGAATGCGCGTGGCACGCTGGCTCGTCTGGGTCGTTCTCGTCGTCTGCACCGCGCGCATCGCCGCGGCGGAGTTCGTCGATGGCGAGGTGCGCGCCCACCTCCGCTCCGGGCCCGGGCTCGAGTACCGCATCCTGAAGATCCTGCCGGCGGGCTCGGCGGTCCGGACGCTCGAGCGAAGTGGCGACTGGGTCAGGGTGAGGCACGCGGACCTGGAGGGCTGGGTTCCGAGCGACTACGTCTCGGCCGAGCCGCCGGCGAGCACTCAGCTTCCGCAGCTGCGCGAGAAGCTTGTCGTGGCGGAGGCGCGCATCTCCGAGCTCGACCAGAAGCTGGTGGCGCAGAGTGCGGAGCTGGTCGAGCTCGCGACGCTGCGCGAGCGCAACCGCGTGCTCGAGGTGGACGCATCGAACGCGAGCGCGAACGCGCGCTGGAAGGCGCTCACCGCCGGTGCGGGAATCGTGCTGGTCGGAATCCTGATCGGCCTGATCGCGCCGCGCGGCGGCGGAACGCGAAGCAAGCTCAAGCTCTGATCGCGGTGGCGCGGGACGCGACGTGAAACGCAGCTGGGACGCTCTCCTGCCCAGGATCGAGCGCGTGCTCGAGCGGCTCGAGGACGCGCTCTCGCGCGCCGATGCGCCCGCCGCGGGCGCCGACGAGGAGAAGGCGCTCGCGTACCGCTTTCGCGCCGGCGCACTGCGGCCGATCCTGCACCCGGACCTGTACCCGCTCGACGCGCTGCTCGGCGTGGAGCGCTCGGTCGCGAAGCTGCGCGCCAACGTCGCCGCGTTCGTGCGCGGCGAGCCCGCGCTCGACATGCTGCTCTACGGCGAGCGCGGCACGGGCAAGTCGTCGGCGGTTCGCGGGCTGCTCTGCGAGTTCGCGGAAGGCGGCTTCCGGCTGGTCGAGGTGCGCCGCGACGACCTGCTCGAGCTCGCGCCGCTCTGGGCTCTGATTCGCGGCCGGCGCGAGCGCTTCGGCGTGGTCTGCGACGATCTCTCCTTCGAGGAGGGCGACACGAGCTGGAAGCTGCTCAAGGCCGAGCTCGACGGCGGGCTCGAGAGCCGGCCTGCGAACGCGTTGATCATCGCGACCTCGAACCGGCGCCATCTGTTGACCGAGCGCCTGTCCGAGAATGCCGAGGCGCGAATGGATTCCGACGGACTCCTGCACCCGGGCGAGACGGCCGAAGAGAAGGTCTCGCTCTCGGATCGCTTCGGACTCGAGCTGCCGTTCTTCGCCTTCGACCAGGAGACCTATCTGCGCATCGTCCGCTTCCATGCGAAGTCACTTGGACTGGAAGGCCTCGTGCCCGCTGCCGAGCTAGAGGCGCTTGCGCTGCGCTTCGCGCTCGAGCGCGGCACGAGAAGCGGGCGCACCGCGCGTCAGGCGTGCATCGCGCTGCTCCAAACGCTCCCGAAAGACGCGACGTGAGTGCGACGACCACGGCGACGCTTCTGCTCTGCTGTCCGGATCGGAAGGGCCTGGTCGCGGCGATGGCGCAGCTCCTGCACGACCACGGCGCGAACATCCTCGAGGCGCAGCAGCACCTGGACCCCGAGCAGGGGATCTTCAGCCAGCGGATCCAATTCGACCTGGCCGAGCTCGACATCCCGCGCGATCAGCTCGAGGCTCTGCTCGGAATCGAGTGCGGCCGCTACCAGATGCGCTGGCGGATCTCCTACTCCGACCGTCCCAAGCGCGTCGCGATCTTCGTCTCGAAGTTCGAGCACTGCCTCTACGACCTCTTGATCCGGCACCGGCTCGGCGAGCTGCGCGGCGAGATCGCGCTGGTGGTCTCGAACCACCCGGATCTCGCTGGGGTCGCGTCGCAGTTCGGTGTCGCCTACCACGTCTTCGAGATCGACAAGCAGACGAAGGCGGCGCAGGAGCAGCGCGAGCTCGAGCTGCTGCGGCGCGAGAAGATCGATCTGGTCGTGCTCGCCCGCTACATGCAGGTGCTCTCGGAGCGCTTCATCTCGGAGTTCCCGGAGCGGATCATCAACATCCACCACAGCACGCTGCCCGCGTTCAGCGGCGCGCGCCCGTACCACCAGGCGTGGGAGCGAGGCGTGAAGCGCATCGGTGCCACGGCCCACTACGCGACGAGCGAGCTCGACGAGGGCCCGATCATCGAGCAGGACGTCGTCGCGGTCTCGCACCGGGACACGATCGGCGATCTGGTTCGGAAGGGCCGCGACGTGGAGCGCGTGGTGCTCGCACGCGCGGTGCTCGCGCACCTCGAGGACCGGATCCTCGCGCTCGGCCGGCGGGGGGTGGTGTTCTGAGCGGGCGGCGCGGTCGCCCGCGCCGCCCGGGCCTCTCAGAAGTCCATACCGCCGATACCGCCCATACCGCCCATGCCGCCCATGCCGCCCATACCGCCCATGCCACCCATGTCGGGGGCGCCGCCGCCGCCGGCGGCCGCCGGCTCGGGCCGGTCGACCACGGCGCACTCGGTGGTGAGCAGAAGGCCGGCGACGCTCGCGGCGTTCTGGAGCGCGGCGCGCACGACCTTGGTCGGGTCGATGATGCCGTCCTTCACCAGGTCCACGTACTGCTCGGTCGCGGCGTTGAAGCCGTGGTCTCCGGACTTCTCGCGAACGCGCGAGAGCACGACCGATCCGTCGTGCCCCGCGTTCATCGCGATCTGCCGCAGCGGCGCGGTCAGCGCCGTTCGCACGATCTCGGCGCCGAGCGCCTCGTCGCCTTCGAGCCCGAGATCGCCGAGCGCCTTCTCGGCGCGGACCAGCGCGACTCCGCCGCCCGCGACGATGCCCTCTTCGACGGCCGCGCGCGTGGCGTGGAGCGCGTCCTCGACGCGCGCCTTCTTCTCCTTCAGCTCCGCTTCGGTCGCGGCGCCGACGCGGATCACCGCGACGCCGCCGGCCAGCTTCGCCAGCCGCTCCTGCAGCTTCTCGCGGTCGTAGTCCGAGTCGGTGTCCTCGATCTGCTTGCGCAGCTGCGAGACGCGGCCCTCGATGTCGGCCTTCTTGCCGGCGCCGCCGATGATCGTGGTGTTCTCGCGGTCGAGCACCACGCGCTTGGCGCGGCCGAGGTCGGAGAGCGTCACGTTCTCGAGCTTGATGCCGAGGTCCTCGCTGATCGCGCGACCGCCGGTGAGGATCGCGATGTCCTCGAGCATCGCCTTGCGGCGATCCCCGAAGCCGGGCGCCTTGCAGGCGGCGACGTTCAGCGTGCCGCGCAGCTTGTTCACGACCAGGGTCGCGAGCGCCTCGCCCTCGACGTCCTCGGAGATGATGACGAGCGGCTTTCCGGAACGAGCGACCACCTCGAGCAGCGGAACCATGTCGCGCATGCTCGAGATCTTCTTCTCGTTGATCAGCAGGTAGGCGTCGTCGAAGACGCCCTCCATTCGCTCGCCGTCGGTCACGAAGTACGGGGAGAGATAGCCGCGGTCGAAGCGCATGCCGTCGACGGCATCGAGCTCGGTCGTCGCGCTCTTGCCCTCTTCGACGGTGATCACGCCTTCCTTGCCGACCTTGTCCATCGCCTCGGCGATCATCGTCCCGATCGACGCGTCGCCGTTCGACGAGACGGTGCCGACCTGCGTGATCTCGTCCTTGCCGCGCACCCGCCGCGAGTTCTTGGCCAGCTGCTCGACCACCGCGGCGACCGCCTTGTCGATGCCGCGCTTCAGCGACATCGGCGACGCGCCGGCGGCGACCAGCTTCAGGCCGGCCGCGTAGATCGCCTGCGCGAGCACGGTGGCCGTCGTCGTCCCGTCACCGGCCACGTCGGAGGTCTTCGAAGCGACCTCCTTCACCATCTGCGCGCCGAGATTCTCGAACTTGCTCGCGACCTCGACCGCCTTGGCGACGGTGACGCCGTCCTTGGTCGAGGTGGGCGCGCCCCAGCTCTTCTCGATCAGCACGTTGCGGCCACGCGGCCCCATCGTGACCTTCACCGCGTCGGCCAGGATGTCGACGCCGCGCTGCAGCGCGCGCCGGGCGGATTCGTCGAAGCGAAGCTCCTTGCTGGCCATGCGCTACTCCAGGATCGCGAGGACGTCGTCCTCGGAGATGATCAGGTGCTCTTCGCCGTCGAGGTTGACCTCGTTGCCCGAGTACTTCGAGAACAGCACGCGGTCGCCCTTCTTCACGTCCATGGCGATCAGGTTGCCCTTCTCGTCGCGCCGGCCGGGGCCCGCGGCGATCACCCGGCCCTCGGTCGGCTTCTCCTTGGCCGTGTCGGGGATGATGATCCCGCCCGCGGTCTTCTCCTCTTCCTTGATGCGCTGCACAATGATGCGGTTGTGGAGCGGACGAACCTTGCTTGCCATGGTTTCCCGGATCTCCCTGTCGTTGGGGGTGAAGTTGAGGGTGAGTTTGGGGGTCGGTCGGCGCGCGGTCGGACGGATCTCCACGTGACTGCGCGCGCGCCGCATCGTACGGGCGAAGGCCGGAGTGTCAAGTCGGCTCTGTGGCTCGCGATCGCGATCCTGACCCTCGGCGTGTCGGCTCTGGCCGGGGGTCTCGAGATCTACGAGCCCCGGAATCGGCCCGCGGAGGAGCTCGCGCCGCTGGTCGAGACCCTGCTCGAGGGGCAGGGCACGGCGGTGGCCGACCCGCACTCGGGAAAGCTCCTGATCTCGGGCGAGGCGGGGGCGGTGGCCCGGGCGCTCGACGCGCTTCGCGAGCTGGACCAGGCCGTGCGCCAGTACCGCGTCGAGTCGGAGACGTCGACGCGCGCCGCGCTCGAGGGGCAGTCCGCCGGCGTGTCCGGCTGGGTCGAGGCGGGCGGGGTGCGGATCGGCCGGGTCGTCGGCCCGGAGGGCGTGCGGATTCGCGCGAGCGCGGGTCGCTCCGGCTCGGACGAGCGGCTCGCCTCGAGCGTGGTGGTGATGGAGGGCCGCTCGGCAGAGATCTGGACCGGCGCCGACCACCCGGTCACCACGCGCACGATCCAGCGGGCGGGGCCGTACGCCCGCGTGACCGAGTCGACCGAGCTCGTGCCGGTGCGAAGCGGCTTCCGGGTACGCCCGCGAAGCGCGGGTCGGGACGCGATCGAGATCGAGATCACCCCGGTCGTGCAGGAGCTCGGACCCGACGGCTCCATCCGAGAGACCGGCGCGGCGACCCGGGTCCGCGTCTCGCCAGGAGAGACGATGGCGATCGGGGGAGTGACTGGCTCGGAGTCGACCTCGGGAATCGAGCTCCCGATCGGGGCCGTTCGCGAATCAGGCGCGAGCGACTCACTTCTCGTGGTTCGCGTCACGCCGCTCGACCGCTTCTAGCCTCCGAGCAGCGACTTTCCGACCACTCGGAGCTGCAGGATCGGCTTCACGCCCTCGAAGATCGGCAGCACCTGCGCGTCGACCACGTAGCGGCTGATCGCATACTCCTCGGCGTAGCCCCAGCCGCCGTGCAGGAGCTGGCCGTCCTGCGTGACCGCGACCGCCACGTCGCAGGCGAGCAGCTTCGCCTGCGCGGCGTAGGGCGAGGCCTTGCGCTCGTCCTCGTCCATCGCGGCCGCGGCCGCGTAGGTGATCGCGCGCGCGGCGGCGAGCTGAACCGCCATCCAGCCGAGCTTGTACTGCGTGAGCTGGTAGTCGATCAGCGGCTTGCCGAACTGCACGCGGTCGACCACGTACTCGGCGGTCTTCTCGAGTGCGGCCTGTGCCACGCCGCAGGCGCGCCCCGCGGTCTGGAGGCGACCGGCGCTGAACCCGCCCATCTGCAGGTAGAAGCCCCGGCCGATCTGCGCCTCGCCGCCGACCACGTTCTCGGCGGGCACGAACCAGCGCTCGAAGTTCAGCGTGAACGAGTGCATGCCCCGGTAGCCCGGCGTCGCATCGGCCTTGCCAGCGAGCTTGCCGCCGCCGGCTTGCGTGAACTCGAACTCGTGACCGAGAGCGCGCGGCTTGGGCACGATGAAGAGCGTCAGTCCGGCGTTGCCCTTCTTCATGTCGGGGTCTGTCCGCGCGAGCAGGGCCAGGATGTCGGCGCGGCCCGCGAACGTGCACCAGGCCTTCGGCCCGGTGATCGTCCAGCCGGCGACACCGTCCTGCGTCGCTCGCTCCGCGCGGCACTTCACGCCCGCCACGTCGCTGCCGACGTCGGGCTCCGTCACGCTGATGCCGACCATCAGCTCTCCCGACGCCAGCTTCGGCAGCCAGTGCAGCTTCTGCGCCTCGGTGCCGCCCGCGAGCAGCGCCTTGGTCAGGATCTCGGGCCGGGTGATCAGCGAGCCCGCGGCCGCGAGCGACCCGCGCGAGAGCTCCTCGGTGGTGATGCACATGGCGACGTTGCCCATCTCGACGCCGCCGTACTGCTCCGGCACCGAGAGCCCGAAGTAGCCCAGCTCCGCCATCTTCGACAGGAACTCCTCGGACACCAGCTCGTCGTTGCGGTGGATCCGCTCGGCGTGCGGCGCGACCTCGCTGTCGGTGAAGTCGCGCGCGGCGTCGCGTGCCAGCACGAGCATCTCGTCGAGCGGGCCGTCGTTGCGCCCCTTGGACTGGGCGACCGCGCGTCCGATCGCGCGCACGCGCTCGTCCGCCAGCGCCTCGCGCGCGAAGGTCTGCGTCTCGTCGCCCGGCAGGTCGGAGGCGCCGAGCCCGTGCTCGCCGCCGTTGTCGCGCACGAGCCTGGCGACCTCGGACGCGACGTGCCCGGCGAAGACCGCCGCCTGCTCCTGGTAGATCGCGCCGGCCGTGGCGGCGTACGCGGCCAGGTCCTGCGCCGCGCGCAGCTTCGTCGCCAGATCCGCAAGCCGTGCAACGGCGACCTGTTGCTCGTCGACGTCGCGCGCTCTTGCGCTGGCAATTGCGCGCGCGATCGGCGCTTCGAGCGCGGCGAGCGCCTTGCGGGTGCGGTCGAGAGAGAGGGGGGTCGGCACGACTTGCTCCTTGACCAGAGAGGGATCGGGCCCCCATTTGTGCAGGAAGCCCCGGAGGCGCGCAAGGTTTTCCGGATCGGCATTCCTTGCGCGGGTCCGCACGTCGGAATCCGCATGCCGCGCCCGCTTCGTGCCCCCGGAGCCGCGGCACGGCCGTTGCTCCTCTCTCCGCCCGGAGGCGAGGACCATGAAAAGATTTCGCGATCGACAGGGCTTCACGCTGATCGAGCTCATGGTCGTGGTGGCGATCATGGGCATCGTGGTCGCGGTCGCGATGCCCGCGATGACCAGCTACAAGCGCAAGGAAGACACCCGGCGCGCCGCCGTGAACGCGAGCGGCTGGCTGACCAACGCGCGCTCGCGCGCGATCGCGACCGGCCGGATGACGTTCCTGCTGCTCGCCGAGCCGATCAACGGCGTGGCGCCGTTCGCGCCCGGCCAGATCGCCGCCTTCGCGACCGATGACGACGGCGACAGCCGCGTCACGGCCGCCGACACGATCGTGCCGATCTTCCCGGACTCCGGACTGAGTCCGAGCATCTCCTTCTACGGAGTCACCAGCACTCCTCACGGCACCTACGCGATCCCGGCGGACGACCTGACCGGGACCGAGCCGGGAGTCGCGCTCGCGGTGCTCGCGGACGGGACGACGCTTCCCGACTCGGCGGAGCTCGGCGTTCCGGTCGCCGCCTTCTCGCCGCAGGGCGCGGCCGTCGCTATCGACACGCCCGCGGAGTGGGGCACCGGCGCCGGCGGGATCTACGTGACCGACAACAACGACGCCGTCCTGGCCGTGCTCCTGATGCCGCTCGGCTCGGTCAAGCTCCAAAAACTCGATGCAGCCGGCGGGGGGTGGCACTAGCATGAGGATTCACGGACGAGTCAGTGAGTCGAATCGGGAGTCCGGATTCACGCTCCTCGAGGTGATGATCGCCCTGGCGATCCTCGGCGTGGGCCTGCTCTCGATCGCGGTCGCGCAGCTCTCCGCGATCAAGGTCTCCGGTCGCAGCAAGTACCTGCAGCAGGCGATGTTCCTGGCGCGCGAGCAGATGGACGACATCGAGGCGCTGCCGCTGGGCTCCCCGCTGCTCCAGACCGCCGCGGTCACCGACGACCCGGCCAACCCGATCCAGGCGAGCAGCGACCCGGACGACCAGACCCGCTTCACGCGAAGCGTCACGGTGACGCCGAACTCGCCATCGGCGGGGCTCGCGCAGGTCTCCGTGACGGTGGTCTGGACCAACCAGCAGGGCGGACCTCGGCAGGTCCAGCTCAACTCCGTGAAGAGGATGAACTGAGATGCGCAGCGAACCGCGCGACTCCGCTGGCTTCTCGCTGATCGAGCTGATGGTCTCGGTGGCCGTGTTCGGGTTGATCACCGCGCAGCTTCTGGTGGTGTTCAGCAATCAGAAGCGCGTCTACTCGAGCAACGAGCGCGCCCTCGACGTACAGGAGCAGGCCCGGCTGACGCTGGACCTGGTCGCCTTCGACACGCGGATGGGCGGCTTCATGGTTCCGCGCTGGACCGCGGTGTCGAGCGTGGACGGCGGCACCGACGCCGCCGACCGCTTCTGCGTCTCGGACGCCTCGTACTTCGATTTCACCGGCGCGCCTTCGCCGCTCGACACCAAGGCCTTCCCGTTCGACGGCGCCCAGGTCACCGCGCTCACGGCGGACCACGTGACCGTGTCGAGCCTCGACATCGACGGGAGCGCGCCCGCGGTCGATTTCCTGATCCCGAGCTCCCCGGGCGCCGGAAACGGCGGCGGGATCATCATCTCGTCGCCGACCGAGACCTTCTGCGCGCGGATCACGCGGATCGTCGGAAGCGACATCTACTTCGAGGATCACGACACCGACGACACGGTCGAGTTCGGCGACGCGACCCAGTACATCACGGCGGGAGTCAGCGCGAACCTCCGCGCGGTTCCCGCCCAGGTCTACGAGCTCGAGCCGAACGCGCTCGAGCTGCGCCGGAACGGCCTGCTGCTCGCGACGGCGATCGAGGACCTGCAGGTCGAGTACTGGCTGGACAACGCGGGAGCTCCGAACGGCGTCCAGGACGGCGACGCCGAGTTCCCGGTCAACACGCTGAACACGCCCGATCCGCCCTCTGGCGCGATTCCCGCGGACATGTCGATGGTGCGCCGCGTGCGCGTCTCGGTCCTCGCCCGGACGGATCGCGAAGAGGCGGCCGACTCGGCGCACGGCCGGATCGGCGGACGGCCCGCGCTCGCCAACCGTCTGGCCGCAGCGGCGCCGGACCGCTTCCGGCGCCGCAGCTTCAGCTCGAGCATCCTGCCGCGCAATCTCGTCGCCGTTGGAGACATCTGATGAACCCATCTCGAGTCACTGAGTCCCGGTTGATGCCGCTTCGCGACGAGAGCGGAGCGGCGCTTCTGGTCGCCGTCGTCCTGCTGCTGCTGATGAGCGCGCTCGGGATCTCGGCGCTGCAGCACGCGCAGGACGAGGCATCGGCGAGCGGTAGCTCCCGAAGGAAAGACGCGACGCTCTACGCGGGGGAGGCCGGGCTCTCGATGGTCCAGGCGAACCTGCTCGCGAACTACAACGGCGGCACCACGCCGTCGTTCACCATCGACGAGCCGGCGCTCGTGAACGACGGCTTCGGAAATCCCATCGCGGTTCGCTCGGGTCGGCCCGAGAACGCCGTGGCCGAGTCGATCGGCGCCAACGGCGGAGCCGTCGAGGCTCCCGACGGATACATGCTGAACCTGGGCAGCGGCAACGCCCAGTCGTTCGGCGCCGTGCGCGCGGACATCGTCGCGACGGACGCCGGCAACGGAATGGTCCATTTGCAGGCTCAGTACCGACTTCATGAGGGCGGCGGCGGAGGACAATACCAGTGACCAAGAAGAACCTCGCACGAACGATCGCGCTCTTCGCGACACTCGCCTGCGCGCTCGGCGCGCACGCCCAGGGGGATCTCGACATCCTCCTGCGCCGCGTGCCGCCGGTCGTGATGATCCAGTTCGACACGTCCGGATCGATGCGGCAGATGGTCCTTCCCGAGAAGTACCGGACCGATCGCGGCAGCGCGAACCCGGAGTTCTGGTTCCACTGGCCGGTGAACAGCACCTCCACCCGCCCGGCGGTGTATCGCGACGTCTCCACCTCGCCCAACAACTGGGAGGACAGCGGCACCGGCAACGGCACCAGCACCGAGAACTATGAGCGCACCTGCCAGATCTTCCCGTCGAGCTCGAACAGCTCCTACTCGCAGGCGGTCTGCATGTCCGCGCTCAATCCGGCGTCGCAGCCCTCCTGCGCCGACGACGACAACTTCGGCAGCCAGATCAACAGCGGCGCCGTGATCAAGTGCTGGAACGTCCCGGGCGGCTGCACGAACGTGCCCTCGGGTCTGACCTGCTCGACGACCAACCGCGCGCGGCGGCGCGAGGGCGGCACCACGGTGAGCCAGCCCTTCACCACCGTCACCCTGCCCGACGTCTCCTACACGTCGACCTCGCTGTACTCGCCGAACTACCTGTTCTGGATCATGAACGAGATCTACAAGGGGAACACGCCGGTCAACTTCATCGCCCAGGACCGGCTGGCCGCCGCGAAGCAGGCGGTCACGGCGCTCGTGAACGAGATGAACGTCGATGGCCAGGACCCGAAGGTCAAGTTCGGGCTTGCGCGCTACGACGGCGTGAACAACAACGGCGGTTACGTGGTCGTTCCGGCGGACCTGAACAACAAGACCTCGCTTCTCGCGGCGGTCACGACGCTTCCAGCGTCCGGCTCGACGCCGCTCTCCGAAACGCTCGTCGACGTCGGCCGCTACCTGGCGGGCTCGAGCCTGCTCGGCAGCTACACCCAGTACAACCGCAACACCTCGGGCAGCACGGTGACGGCATCGTCCGCGCCGCAGAGCCCGGTCACCAGCCACTGCGACAAGATCTTCATCGTCGTCGTGACGGACGGCTTGCCGACCTCGGACGCGAACGATCACCACGGCACGGCCTTCACCAGCACGATCGGCGCGTACGTCGACGGAGACGGCGACTACACCGACGACGTCGCGGCCTATCTCTTCGACACCGATCTGCGTCCGACCATCGACGAGAAGCAGAACGCGATCACCTACACGGTGGGCTTCTCGCTCGACTCGCCGCTCCTGCAGCACGTCGCGGACCGCGGCGACGGCGAGTACTACTCCTCGAGCGACGCCGACGAGCTGGCCGCCGTGCTGAGCACCGCGGTCACCGACATCCTGCACCGCAATGCCACGCTCACCGCCGCGAACGTCCCCGCCAGCCGCACGCTGTTCGGCGACGGCTTCTACACCGCGTACTTCGCGCCGGGCGGGCGCCGCTCGCTCTGGCCGGGGCACCTTCAGGCGTTCCGCGTCGACGAGACGCTCACCGTGGTCGACGCGGCCAACCAGCCCGCGATCGATCCTCTCACCAACCTGTTCTACGAGCCCCGCAACCCCTATTGGGATGCGGCCGACACGCTGCTCGCGGACTTCGCCTCGCGCACGATCTACACCACCAAGTCCGGCGCGCGCGCGCCCTTCACCACCTCTGGCATCACCGCGAGCGACCTGGGCGTCCTGCTCTCGGAGGAGCCGCAGTACCCGCAGGATCCGACTGCGATCGACTTCACGACCGCCGAGCAGCTCGCCGACGCGGTGGTGAACTTCACGCACGGCTTCGACGCCTTCGACGAGGACGAGGACGGCTCGACCACGGACGTGCGCGAGTTCGTGCTCGGCGACATCTTCCACTCCAACCCGCTCGCGATCGGTCCGCCGCTCTCGTACCTGCGCAACGAGACGGGCTACGGTCCGGAGTCGCTCACCAACACGTTCATGTACACCTACAAGCACCGCGACCGCGTGATGTACGTCGGCGCCAACGACGGCATGCTGCACGCGTTCTCGGCGGGCAGCTTCGTCGATCCGAGCCCGAGCGTGACGGGCGACGAGTACTACACGGCGGGCGACGGCCGCGAGCGCTTCGCCTACATCCCCGCTGCGGTGCTGCCCAAGATCAAGGATCTGCCGAAGTGGGACCAGGGGAAGATCTACGCCGTCGACGGCGCCTCTGCGGCCGCGGACGTCTGGATCGACTACAACATGAACTCGGCGAAGGAGGGCACGGACTGGACGACGGTGTTGCTCACCCCGCTTCGCGAGGGCGGCGAGAGTCTTCTCGCGCTCGACGTGACCGACCCGACCGCGACCGCGGGCTACCACGGGCCCTACCCGCGCCTGATGTGGGAGTTCACGCACTCAAGGCTTGGCCAGACCTGGTCCAAGCCGATCTTCACCAAGCTGAAGATCCGCGCGGGCCTCGGAGTGGGCGATCGCTGCGGGATCGACAACGGCGACGGCGACTGCGTCGAGGAATGGGTCGCGATCTTCGGCGCCGGCTATTGGACGCAGGGTGACCCAAATCTTCTCAGCTACACCAACGATCCGAACTCCGCTTCGTACTCCACGAAGGGACGCGGCGTGTTCATCGTCCGGGTCAAGGACGGGACGATCCTCGGCCAGCTGGCCCAGGACCCGAACAGCGCCACCTACTCGAAGATGCGCTACGCGATCCCGGCCGAGCCCGCGGTCCTCGACCTGAACTTCGACGGGTTCGCCGACGTCGTGTACATCGGCGATCTCGGCGGTCAGCTCTGGAAGTGGGACCTCTCCGCGGTCGGCGTGCCGGTCTCCGGCGTGGTGCCGAACTCGATCTGGCCGGCCGGCGTGATGTTCGAGGCGCCGGTGGCCACCACGGCGGGCGGCGTGCTCCACTACCACAGCATCTTCCAGAGCGCTGCGGCGGCGTTCAACGATCGCGTGCTCACGCTGAGCTTCGCGAGCGGCGAGCGCGCCAACTTGGGCTATCGCGGTCAGGAGGACCCGAACGACCCGAACGACATCGTCGGCCTGTACGACGACAACAACCGCTTCTGGGTGCTGAAGGATCGCACGCCGACCGGGTCGGGCGCGTTCCCGGTTACGGCGCCGGCCTACGAGGAGCCGCTCTGGCCCGCGACGGTGCCGCTCTCCGGCCACGGCCAGCTCACCGACATGACCAATGCGGCCAGCGACCCGAACGCGACGGACGACGGCTACTTCTTCCGCGTGCCGGACGGCGAGAAGTTCATCACCAACCACCTGATCTTCGCCGGAAACGTGGCGACGGTCTCCTACACGCCGGACGAGCCCGGCGCGGCCGCCTCCGCGAACTGCTACATCGGCGGCAAGACGGCGGAGTGGGCCTGGTCGCTGGACGACGGCGCGGCGTCGCTCGTGGATCCCTCGGATGGCGTCTCGATGGTGCGCACGCGCGTGATCGGAAACGGCGCGCCCACCGATCCGCGCATCACGGTGTCGCGTGACTCGACCGGGAAGATCATCGTGCGGATCACCGCGCAGACGTCCACCGGCGAGGTGACCAATCCCGACGGCGGCGGTCTGACACTCGATCCGGTCGACATGATCTACTGGCGCCAGAACTTCTGACGCCACGGCTCGAGACGACGGGGCCGGGGATCCCTTCACGGGGGTCCCCGGCCTTTCTCGTTCCGGGCTAGCGCGAGGCGAGCGCGCGCGCGATCTCGTCGGCGATCCGGTTCGCTACGGCCGCCGGATCTTCGGCGCCTCGGATCGGCCGGCCGCAGACGACGTAGTCCGCGCCGGAGGCGATCGCCGCGGTCGGAGTGACCACGCGCGCCTGGTCGCCCGCGTCGCTTCCCGCGGGGCGCACGCCCGGGCAGACGATCGCAAGCCGCGGGCCGACCGCCTTGCGAACCGCCGCCGCCTCGGCGCCCGAGCAGACGATCCCGCCGCAGCCGGCCTCGCGCGCAAGGATCGCGAGCTCGCAGACCTCGTCCACCGACGCCTCGAGACTCGTGAGCCGAGTGACGCCGAGCACGCGCACGTCCGGCCCCGCGCCGCGCACCGCGGCCTCGAGCATCGCCTTGCCGCCGGAGGTGTGCACCGTGAGCATGGCCGGGCCGACGCCGCGAAGCACGCGGGCCGCCCCTTCGACGGTCGCCGGGATGTCGTGGAGCTTCACGTCGAGAAAGACACCGGCGCCGCTCGCTTCGCGCACGGCGCGGACCGCCTCCGGCCCCGCGGCCGAGAAGAGCTCGAGCCCCACCTTGAAGATCCCGACGCTGCCGCGCAGTCGCTCGACCCAGGGCAGGGCGAGCTCGAGTGAATCGACGTCGAGCGGGAAGATCAGCCGATCGCTGCCAGGGCACGCCATTCTCGCCTGCATAGCACAGGCGCGGCCCGCACTCCTAGGCCGGCTCGTCGTCCTTCTCGGCCTGCTCGATCGCCCAGCGCAGGAACAGCCGGAACTGCGGCGGCGGCTCGTGCAGGTTCACGCCGAACGCCGACTGGGTGCCGGCCGAGCCGAGCCGGTCGCTGCTCCAGCGCACCTCGCCGCGCAGGTCCACCAGAATGCCCGTCGTCGGCAGCTCGAACTGCAGCGCGATCGCCACGCCCGGGCGCGGAAGGTCGGAGGAGCGCACGCAGATTCCCGAGCGCGAGACGTTCTTCAGCTGGCCGAGCCCCTCCGTCCCCTCCGCCATGAAGCGGACCGGAACGCGCGAGGTGAGGACGCGTCGGCGTGCGCGCGCGGATGGGTTCACTCCGGATAGAATCGGAGCCGTCTCGAGTCGCCTTGAGGCGCGGAGCTCGCGCGCCGGTGGAGTGGACATGCGGATCGCGGATCGTTTCGGAAAGGGAGCGCCCGTGATCTCGTTCGAGTTCTTCCCGCCAAAGACGGACGCCGGCTTCGACTCTCTGTTTCGTACCATCGCCGAGCTCGAGGCGCTGTCTCCCTCGTTCGTCTCGGTCACCTGGGGCGCGGGGGGCTCCACCCGGCGCAAGACGGTGGAGCTGGTCACCCGCATCCAGGACGAGATCGGCCTCACCGCGATGGCGCACCTCTCCTGCGTCGGTTCGACGCGCGAGGAGCTGTCTGGCACGCTCGACCAGCTCGAATCCGCGGGAATCGAGAACGTGCTCGCGCTCGGCGGCGACCAGCCCGAGAACTACCAACCGCCACCGGACTCGCTGCGCTACGCAAACGAGCTGGTCGCACTGATACGGCCGCGCGGGCGCTTCTGCGTCGCTGCGGCGTGCTATCCGGAGACCCACCCCAAGGCGCGCAGCCGCGAGCACGACCTCGAGATGCTGGTCCAGAAAGTAAAGGCCGGCGTCGACTTCCTGATCACGCAGCTCTTCTTCGACGACGCGGACTACTTCGACTTCGTCGCGCGCGCGCGCGCGGCGGGGATCTCGGTGCCGATCGTGCCTGGAATCATGCCCGTCGTGAGCGCGGCCTCGATCCGCCGCATGACCACGCTCTGCGGCGCGCGCATTCCCGACGAGCTCGGCCGCGCGCTCGACGCGGCGGGCGCCGACGACGAGCGCACGCTCGAGGTCGGCGTCGAGTGGGCGACCGCGCAGTGCCGCGAGCTGCTGCGGCGCGGCGCGCCCGGGCTGCACTTCTACACGCTGAATCGCTCGCCCGCGACGCGGCGGGTCTTCGAGCAGCTGTTCTAGCGCGCGCGAGCGCTACTGCGAGAAGGCGCGGCGCTTGAGCTCGCGCACGTAAGCCGCGAGCTGCGGATCGGCGGCGATCGCCTCGGAGACCTCCTGGTCGAAGGTCGCGGCCGCGGTCTCGAGCGCCGACTTGTCGAGCGGAAAGCCCGTGACCGCCTCGACGCGCTGCAGGAGCGCCAGCGCCGCGCGCGTGTTCGGCTGCTCCTGCACGTAGTGCGGCAGGCGCGCCCAGAGAGAGAGCGTCGGCACGCCCGCGGTCTGCAGCTCGTCGCCGAGCACGCCGACGATTCCGGTCGGTCCCTCGTAGCTCGACGCCGCGAGCCCGAGTCGTTCGACGAGCGCAGCATCCGTGCTTCCGCCGATCACCTGGATCGGCTGCGAGTAGATGACCTCGTCGAGGAACGCGCCGAGCAGGATCACGAGCTTCGCGTCGACCCGTTCCAGGAGCTCGACGATCGCGGCCGAGAAGCCGCGCCAGCGCAGGTGTGGCTCGACGCCGAGTCCGACGACCAGATCGAAGTCGCTCGTCTCGGAGCGGATCGCGAAGAACTCCTGATCCGGCCAGCGGATCTGCCGTGCGCCGGCCTCGGAGAGCCGCACGTGCGGTCGCACGACGGTGTAGTCGACGAAATCCTCCATCGAGAGCGTCGCGAGCTTGCGCGCGCTGAACGTCTCGAGCAGGTGCGCGGCCGCGGTCGTCGCCGCCTCGCCGGCGTCGTTCCAGCCCGCGTACGCGAGGATCACGACCGGCTCGCGCGGATCGACGGGCGGGTGGAATCGAAGCGGGCTCGCCGCACTCACCGCGCAGAGCCTCGCACAAAGGCCCGGTCGCGGCTACGTCGCGCCGGAGCCGCCCAGAGCGTCGGGATCGCCGGTGGTCAGGATCAGCTCCCCGTCCCGGTACATGTGCACGCAGTTGCGTCCGGCGTCCTTCGAGGCATACAGGGCGAGGTCGGCCGCGCGGATCAGCTCCTCCGGCGTCAGCACTCCTCCGATGTCCTCGCTGCACGCGACGCCGAAGCTCGCGGTCACGCTCACGACCTCGGAGCGCGCCTCGCAGTGGCGATTCTCCGCCGACATGCGCAAGCGTTCCGAGACGTGCAGCGCGGCGCGCAGCGTCGTGTCGGTGAGCAGGATCGCGAACTCCTCGCCGCCGTAGCGCGCGACGATGTCGGAGCGCCGCGCGTACGCGCGCAGGCCCTCGGCGATGCCCTGCAGCACGATGTCGCCGAAGAGATGCCCGAGGCTGTCGTTCACCCGCTTGAAGTGATCCACGTCGGCCAGCACGAGCGTGAGCGGCCGCCCGTACCGGCGCGCGACGTTCAGCTCCGACTCCAGCCGGCGGTCCAGGTACGAGCGGTTCCAGAGGCCCGTCAGTCCGTCGAGGAACGACTGCTGCTCGAGGATGTCCTGCAGCCGCTTGGTGCGCAGCGCCGCGCGCACTCGCGCGCGCAGCTCGACCTGATCGAAGGGCTTGGTCACGTAGTCGACCGCGCCCAGGTCCAGACCGCGCACCTTCGACTCGGTGTCGGTCGTGCCGGTCAGGAAGATGATCGGGATGTTGCGCGTGGACGGGTGCTCCTTCAGCCGACGACACACCTCGAAGCCGTCCACGTTGGGAAGCCCGATGTCGAGCAGGATCACGTCCGGCTGGCTGGAGACCGCGCGCTCGATCCCGCGCTCGCCGTCGTCCTCGCCGATCACCTCGAGCCCTTCGGGTCGAAGCCGCGCGACCACGAGCTTGTGGATCGACTCGTTGTCGTCGATCACGAGCACGCGGTTCGGGTTGGGAACCTGCGGGTTCAATTCGTCTCCGGCACCACGACCGCGCGCAGGATCGCGCAGAGCTCTGCCACGCATTCCTTCGCAAGCGTCTCCGACGAGCCCGACTTCAGCGATTGCTCCAGGCGACCGGCCACCTCGGTGATCTGCGCGAAGCCGTAGCCCCCGCCGGCGCCCTTCAATTGGTGCGCGAGCGTCTGCAGATCGGAGTACGAGCGCGCCTCGAGCAGCGCCTCGAGCCTGGCCGCTCGCGCCGGCAGCTCGCGCGCAAAATCGCAGACGATCTCGAGCATGTCCGGATCGGATTCGTAGCTGCTTCGGATCGGATCCATCACAGAATCTCCGCGACTTCGACGCGCTGGGTGTGCCGGTGGGATCTCATCGGCCGCCGCCTCGGGCCGATTGATCGCGGTCCGTGGCTGGCCCGGAGGCGCTCGGCGGGTATGATCCCGGCCAGATGCGGTCCAACGAGATTTTCGCGCGGATGGGTCCCGAGGCGGCGCTGGCGTTCCTGACCGAGATCCACGAGCAGGCGCCCGGCGTCGAGCAGATCGCGCTCTCGGCGGCGTCGGGCGCGTTCCGGCTGCGCCCGGTGTTCCTGCGCAGGCAGCCGCGAAAGCGACAGGCGGAGTGGATGCGCCAGGCCCTGTCGCGCACGGCGATGGCGGCGGTGGCCGAGGAGGTGCTGGCCGAGTACTTCCTCGAGTACCACTCGGACCTGCTCGCCGAATGGCTCGACGCCCTCGGTCTCGAGCACGAGAAGGGCGTGCTCGCCACGAGCTCGCCCGAGTGCCCCAAGCCCGCCGATCTGGCCAAGACCGTGGCGGCGTTCCGCCAGGGCAAGGATCCGGAGCGGCGCGAGCTGCTGATGCGCGCGTTCGCGGCGCAGTCCTCGATCGAGTGGCCTGACCTCGAAGCGCTGCTCGCGAGCTAGGAGCAAGCGATGGATCTTGGACTCGCGGGCAAGGTCGTGGTGATCACCGGCGCGAGCCGCGGCATCGGACGCGCCGCCGCGCTGGGCTTCGCCGACGAAGGAGCGAAGCTCGCGATCTGCGCGCGCGGCGCCGCTGCGCTCGAAGCGACCGCGAAAGAGATCCGCGCGCTCGGCGCCAGCGTTCACGCCCGGACCGCCGACGTCGGCAAGGCCGCCGAGCTCGATGCCTTCCTCGAATCCGCGCGCGCGGAGTTCGGACGCATCGACGTGCTGGTGAACAACTCCTCGGGATTCGGCATCAGCGACGACGAGGCGGGCTGGAAGGTCTCGTTCGACGTCGACGTGATGGCGAGCGTGCGCGCGAGCTGGAAGGTCGTGCCCTGGATGACCGAGCAGGGCGGCGGCGTGATCGTTCACATCTCCTCCACGTCGGCGCTCGAAGCCGGAAGCCCGCCCTCGTACGCGGCCGCGAAGGCCGCGCTGATCAGTCACTCCAAGACTCTCGCGGTCGCGCTCGCGCCCGCGAAGATCCGCGTGCTCTCGATCGCGCCGGGCTCGATCGAGTTTCCCGGCGGCGTCTGGGAGCAGATCAAGAACGGAAATCGACCCTACTACGACGCGATCCGCGCCTCGATCCCGTGGGGACGGCTCGGCACGGCCGAAGAGGTCGCGAGCGCGATCGTCTTCGCGGCGTCACCGCGCGCGAGCTGGATCACCGGCGTGGTCATCTCGGTCGACGGCGGCCAGCACAAGGGCAACCTCTAGCCGCGCTACTCCTCGTCGGAGTCGCTCTCGTCGGCCGACGGCTCGACGAACCCGGTGTTCGAGCGCGCCAGCCCCGCCGCCATGTCCCGCTCGACGCGCGACCGGATGCGCTGGACCGGCGGCTCCGCCGGCGCCCCCGCCTCGCGCGCTCCGCCCGCGGCGAAGAGGCCGCCGAACGCCTCGTCCGTCCCCTTCGTGAAGATCTCCATTCCGATCCACACGCCGAGCACGATCAGCAGGATGCCGAGCACCTTCGCCATGGGTGTCTCCTCGCCTCTCGTATCGGCGTTTCGACAATTGCCCCTTTGGCGCCCGTGGAGTAAAAAGGCTCGGCCTCGGGAGGGACCCCTCTTGCGCTTCTACGAGTACGAATCGAAGCAGCTTCTCGCGCGACACGGCGTGGCATTGCCCAAGGGCTCCAGGCTCGCGCGCTCCGCGGACGAGGCGCGCCAGATCGCGGCTGGCATCGCCGGGCCGACGGTGCTGAAGAGTCAGGTGCTCTCCGGCGGGCGCATGAAGGCGGGCGGCGTGCTCTTCGCAGAGAACGCAGACCAGGCCGCGGCCGCCGCAGAGACGATCCTCCGGCTCGAGATCAACGGCCACAAGCCGCGCGGCGTGCTGGTCGAGAGCCGGCAGCCGGTGGCGCAGGAGTACTACCTCGGCGTCACCTGGGACGGGATCGCCAAGCGCCCGGTGATGATCCTCTCCGACATGGGCGGGATCGACGTGGAGGAGGTCGCCGAGAAGCACCCCGACCACATCGCCAAGCGCCACTTCTCGACGCTCCTGCCGTTCTCGGAGTACCGCGCCAAGCAGCTGGTCGCACAGCTCGCCAGCGGCTCCGACGTGAACGCGCTGGTGAGATTCGTCGCCCCGCTCGCGCGCATCTTCATGCAGTACGGGCTCACGCTCGCCGAGATCAATCCGCTGGCGAAGCTCGCCGACGGCAGCTTCGTCGCGCTCGACGCGCACGTCGACATGGAGGCGGAGGCGCGCTCGCAGCACGCGGCGCTGCTTCGCGAGCTCGGCATCGGCGACGACGAGACGCGCATGGCCCGCCCGCCGACGAAGTTCGAGCTCGATGGCGCCGCGATCAACGCGGCCGATCACCGCGGCGTGGCGGGAAACGTGACCGAATTCGACGGGACGCTGGGCTTGATCATCGGAGCCGGCGGGGGATCGCTCACGCTCTTCGACGCGGTGCGCAGCCACGGCGGCGACCCGGCCAACTACTGCGAGATCGGCGGGAATCCCAGCGTGGGGAAGGTCGCCGCGCTGACCAGGCTGATCCTCGCGAAGCCCGGCGTGAAGAAGATCGCGGTGATGATGAACGTCGTCTCGAACACCCGCGTCGACATGGTCGCGCGCGGCGTGATCAAGGGCGTGGTCGAGTCCGGCCACGATCCGGGCGAGAAGATCGCGATCTTCCGCATCCCCGGCTCGTGGGAGCAGGAGGGCTTCAAGCTGCTCGGCAAGTACGGCGTCGAGTTCTGCGACCGCAGCGTCTCCATGTACGAAGCCGCCGGGCGCGCCGTCGCCAAGATGAAGAGGGCCTGAGCGTGTCGATCCTGATCACCGCCGACACGACCTGCATCATCCAGGGAATCACGGGGCGCGAAGCGGTCTCGATGACCCGAGAGTGTCTCGACTACGGCACCCGGATCGTCGGCGGAGTCACTCCGGGGCGCGGCGGTCGCGACGTGCACGGAGTTCCGGTCTACGACACGGTCGAGCAGATCGCGAAGAAGACGCGCGTCGACGCGTCGGTGATCTCGGTCCCGCCGGCATTCGCGCGCGACGCCGCGTTCGAGGCGATCGAGGCGGGCGTGAAACTGCTCGTGATCGTGACCGAGAACATTCCGCGCTTCGAAGTCGCGCAGATGGTCGAGCTCGCCGAGCTTCGCGGCGCGCGGATCATCGGCCCGAACTGCCTGGGCGTGCTCTCGCCCGGCGAGGCGAAGATCGGCGGGCTCGGCGGGCGCGCGGTCGACGCGCGCAAGGCCTTCACCAAGGGCCGCATCGGCGTGATGTCGCGCTCGGGCGGAATGACCACCGAGATCTGCAACACGCTCTCGGCCGCGGGCCTCGGCCAGTCGACGGCGGTCTCGATCGGCGGCGACGCGATCATCGGCTCGAGCTACGCGGAGCTGATGCCGCTCTTCGAGGCCGACCCCGAGACCGAGGCTATCGCGATCTACTCCGAGCCGGGCGGCCGGATGGAGGCGGACCTCGCGCGCTGGGTGACCGACCACCGCTCTCGCCTGCCCGTGGTCGCGTTCATGGCCGGCCGCTTCATGGACGCGATGCCCGGCATGCGCTTCGGCCACGCCGGCACGATCGTCGAGGGCAAGGCCGACACCACGGCGGAGAAGATCGAGCGCATGCGCGCGGCGGGAATCGCCGTCGCGGAGCGCATCGAGGACATCCCGGCGCTGGTCTGGAAGCAGCTGGGGAGGTGAGTCGGATGGCGCTCTTCATCGCGGTCGACGTGGATCCCGAGCTCGCAAGCGACTCGGCGGCCTCGCGCAAGCTCGCCGAGGTCTGCCCGGTCGACATCTTCAAGGTATCGAGCAGCGGCGCGCTCGAGGTGATCGAGAAGAACCTCGACGAGTGCACGCTCTGCGAGCTCTGCCTGGCCGTCGGCAAGCCCGGACAGGTGGCGGTGCGCAAGCTCTACGACGACTCCGCTCGGCTGGAGCGACGCGCCTAGCTGCGACCGCTCGGGCTCAGCGCGCCGGGCTCGGACGCCCGAGCTCGGCGACGCCGAGCGGTGTAGCGACTGCGAGGTCCCAGAACTCCACGCGCAGCCGCTCCTTCGAGGCGACCAGCACCGCATAGCCGAAGCCCGCGCGCCCGCGGTCGTCGCCGTCGCCGGCGGCGAACGCCAGATGGTGCGCGACGGAGGGCCCGAGGTCGCGAAGCCCGATCGCGCGCGCGAGCCGGTTCATCCACAGGAAGTCGAGCCCGAAGCGCTTCACGCGCGAGTGCTTGGCGCCGGATCCGGAGACGATCTGCCAGCGCGCGCCCGGGTGCTCGAGCTCGATCAGCTGCAGGCTGTGGTCGTGACCGGCGAGCACGACGTCGACGGGCGCGTCCTCGAGCGCGCGGTACAGCTCGCGCCGGTAGCCGCGATTGCCCCAGCCGTAGAGCTGCTGGCCGCCGCCGCCCGTGGCCCACTCGATCGGGAGCGTGATCGGAGCCAGCAGCCCGCCGAGCAGCGCTGAGAAATCCTTGTGGAACGCGGCGCCTGGCTCCGCGCCGTTGTGCAGGCCGTAGCTCTCCAGCGGGTGGTGAAGCGCGAGCGCGAGCCACGCTTCCGGCCGCTCTTGCCGCAGTCTTGCCAGTTCCGTGTGGAGCGCAGCGCTTGCGCGCTCGCGGAACTCGCCGTCCACGATCATCGCCTGCGAGTCGGCGAGCACGACGATCACGGAGCCTGCGTCGAGCACGGCGATCGGGTTCGCGTCGTCGAGCTCGCAGCCGCGCGCGACGTAGCGCCACCCATCTCCGAGCGGGGGGATCTTCGCGCAGGCGTTCTCGGTCGCGAGCGGATCTCCGACGTGGTCGTGATTTCCCGCCAGCGCGACGACGGGATGGCCCGCGAGCTTGCGCGCGTACGGACCCAGGATCGCATCGAGCTGCCGGTCGGCCGGCCCCGGTCGCTCGCAGCCCTTCTTCGAGACCCGACCGCTCGCCGAGCGGCAGAAGCCGAGCAGGCCGTGGCGGTAGAACACGTCGCCGAGCACCAGGATCGGCGCCCCGGCCGAGCTCTCGAGCCGCCGCGCCATCGACGCGTGCAGGCGCGGGTCGCGGCCGTGGGGCTCGCCGATGTCGCCGATCGCGAGCAGCGTCACGGGCTCGGGTCCGGATTCCCGGGTGATCACGTCCTCGTCGCGGTAGACGCCGTCGAGCGAGGGCGAGAACGTCGCGCAGCCCGACAGCAGCACGATCGCGCTCGCCCCGAACGCGCTGCGCCAGGCGGCGGGCCGGGGGATCAGGAGAGGATTCCCTTCGCCACGCGATGGACGTTCTCGGCGCTGAAGCCGAACTCCTGGGCCAGGGCTTGGTACGACGCCGACGCGCCGAATCCGGTCATGCCGACGAAGCCGTCGCCGGGCCGCAGCCAGCTTCCGAGCCCGAGCGCCACGCCGGCCTCGACCAGAACCCGGCGCGGCGCGGCCGGCAGCACCGACTCGCGATACGCCTCGTCCTGCTCGGCGAACCGCTCCAGGCACGGCAGCGACACCACGCGCACGCGCCGTCCTTCTGCGGCGAGCCGTGCCGCGGCGCCGAGCGCGGGCGAAAGCTCCGATCCGGTCGCCGCGATCACGAGCTCGGGCGGCGCCGTGCCGGCCTCGCGAAGCGCGATCCAGCCGCCCCGCGCGGCCTGCGCCTCGACGCCGTCCTGATCGAGCACCGGCAGGTTCTGGCGCGAGAGCAGAAGCGCGGTCGGCCCGTGGGATCGGGCGAGCGCCGCTTGCCAGGCCGCGACCGTCTCGCGCGCATCCGCGGGCCGCCACACCTCGAGGTTCGGAATCGCGCGCAGGGCCGCGATCTGCTCGACGGGCTGATGCGTGGGGCCGTCCTCGCCGACGAAGATCGAGTCGTGCGAGAAGATGAACACGACCGGCTGCGACATCAGCGCCGCCAGGCGCAACGCCGGCCGCATGTAGTCACTGAAGACCAGGAACGTCCCGGTGTAGGGGCGGATCCCGCCGTGCAGGGCCAGACCGTTGGCGAGCGCCCCCATCGCGTGCTCGCGCACGCCGAAGTGCAGATTCCTGCCGACGAACTTCCCGCGCGAGATCGACGCCTCGCCGGCGATCGCGGTGTTGTTCGAGCCGGCCAGGTCCGCGGAGCCGCCGATCAGCGACGGAACGGACTTCGCCAGCGCGTTGATCAGCTTTCCCGACGCCTGCCGCGTGGCCATCGGCTTCTCGCCGCGCATCTGCGGCAGCCGCTGCGACAGGTCCGCCGGCAGCTCGCGTTCGACCATCGCGCGCCAGAGCACCGCGAGACCGGGATCCGCGAGCACGCGCGTGCGGCGCACCTCCCAGTCGCGTCGCAGCGCGGCGCCGCGCGAAGCGTTGGCCCGGAACACCTCGCGCGCAGGCTCTGGAACCTCGAACGGGCCGAGCGTCCAGCCGAGATTCGCGCGGGTCTGCTCGGTGGCCTCGCCGTCCTTGAACGATCCGTGCGCGTCGGAGCTGTCGACCGCCGGCGAGCCCTGACCGATGTGCGTGCGGCAGATGATCAGGTGCGGCTTCTCTTCGTCCTTCTGCGCGCGGAGCAGCGCGGCTCGGACCGCGTCGCGCGAGTGCCCGTCCGCGCGCTGCACCTCCCAACCGTACGACTCGTAGCGGCGCGCGACGTCCTCCGAGAACGAGAGGGACGTCGGGCCTTCGATCGTGATCGAGTTGTCGTCGTAGAGCACGATCAGCTTGCCCAGGCCCAGGTGCCCGGCGAGCGAGCTGGCCTCGTGCGCGACGCCCTCCATCAGATCGCCGTCGCTGGCGAGCACGTAGGTCCGGTGGTCGACCAGCTCCGCGCCGAAGCGCGCGGCCAGGATCCGCTCCGCGAGCGCCATCCCGACCGCGTTGCCCAGCCCCTGCCCGAGCGGGCCGGTCGTGGTCTCGACGCCGGGCGTCGCGCCGTACTCGGGGTGTCCGGGCGTTCGCGAGTGCAGCTGCCGGAACTTGCGGATCTCGTCGATCGGCAGGTCGTAGCCCGACAGGTGCAGGAGCGAGTACAAGAGCATCGAGCCGTGGCCCGCCGAGAGCACGAAGCGATCGCGATCGAACCAGTCGGGCCGCGCGGGGTCGTGCTTCAGGATCTCGGAGTAGAGCAGTACGCCGATCTCGGCGCAGCCGAGCGGCAGTCCGACGTGGCCGATCCCGGCCTGTCGCACCGCGTCGACGGTCAGCACGCGCACCGTCTTCGCAGCGAGATCAACGCCCTGTGCCGACGGCTCTGGCGCTAGAGGTGTGGAGGGATGGCTCAAAGCGCTCTCCTCTTGACGATGCGGCTGGCAGCGACACGCAGGGCTCCCGCACCTCGCGCGCACGTCGGTGTGGTTTAGCGCCTCTGCGGGGTTTCCGGCAAGCGCGAGACTCAATTCCCGTCGCAGCGCGTCCGATCGCCTCTGGTGTGAAGCCTTGGCAGCGAATCGTCGCGATGGAGTCGGAGAGCGACACCCGCGGAGCCTTCGACGACCTGCACCGATCGCTTGCCGCTGTGCTCGAACGCGAGCCGGGCTCGCCGCTGCTGGTGCGTGCGTCCTTCGAGACTCTGCTCGGCGCGTTCATCGCGCGTGCGCAGCAGCACCGCGGCGAGATGGCATTGGTGATCTTCGAGTTCGAGGGCGACAAGGCCGTTCGGGAGAGCGCTGGCGCGGCCGACTTCGAGCGCGCGATCGCGGATCTGGGCCGGGGGCTTCGCCGCCGCCTGCGCGCCTGCGACGAGATCGGCCGGCTCGGCGAGGCGCAGATCGCCGCCGTTCTGCCCGGCTGCGACGAGCCGTCGCTGAACCTGGTCGCGGAGCGGCTGCGGGTCGCGCTCGAGGGAACCGAGCTCTCGCTCGGATCGCTGCGCGTGTCACCGAGCCTGCTGATGGCCGCGATCCCCGCGCCGCTCGGCCCTGCGTCGAGCGCCGAGCGCGCGCTCGAAGAGCTCCATCGCGCGCTCGACCGGGCGCGCGGAGCCGGCGCAGCCTGAGCGCCGCGGCTCGTCTGCTAGTCTGCGGCTCGTGACGACCGCCGACTGGCTGCCGCTTCTCTCCGAGATCGCCGATCGCTCCGACGAGATCGCGCGGCGGCTGTTCCGCCGCGTCGACCTGCGCGTCGACGAGAAGCCGGACCGGAGCCTGGTCACGGAGGCGGACCGCGAGATCGAGACCGCCGCGCGAAAGCTCGTCTCGGAGCGGCAGCCCGAGCTCGGCGTCTTCGGCGAGGAGCAGGGCGAGCAGGCGGGTCGGGCGAGCTCGCGCCTGATCATCGATCCGATCGACGCCACCGCGAACTTCGTGCGCGGAATTCCCGTCTTCGCGACGCTGCTCGCGATCGAGATCGAGTCGGAGGTCGTGGCCGGCCTGGTCAGCGCGCCGGCGCTGGCCAGCCGTTGGCACGCTTCGCGCGGCGGCGGCGCCTGGCAGGGCGGGCGGCGCCTGCGCGTGTCGGGCGTTCGCGAGCTCGCGATCGCCCAGCTCTTCCACGGCAGCCTCGGCGGCTACGAAGGCGGCCGCACGCCGCCCGGCCTGCTTCGCCTCGCGCACGCGACGCACCGACAGCGCGGCTTCGGCGACTTCTGGCAGCACTGCCTGGTCGCCACCGGATCCGGCGAGATCGCCGTCGATCCGGTGGTCGCGCCCTGGGACATCGCCGCGTTGCAGATCCTGATCGAGGAGGCCGGCGGGAAGGCGACGACGCTCGCCGGCGAGCGATCGATCTACCGCGGCAGCCTGGTCACGACGAACGGCCTGTTGCACGCCGAGGCGCTAGCGCTGCTTGCGAGCTGAGACGAGCACCGCGCGTTCGATCTCTTGCCAGCGGCGCCGGAACCCCGTCGAGTCACAGACCGCGTAGCGCTCCGGCCGCGAGGACGAGACGACCATGAAGCAGATCTCGTCGGCGTCGTAGGAGAGGATTCGCGCGACGAGCACCTCGCCATCGCCCGCGTGAAGGCGCACCGGCTGGCCGGTCTCGAACGCGATCGCGATCTCGCTCGAAGGCATGCGCGTCTCTCCCCGTCCCAGGGTAGCGTGAGATCGCCGGTCGATCCGATACCCTGCGCGAAGATGAGCTGCAGCCGCGCCGCAGTCGCGTTCCTGGTGGTCCTGCTCGCGTTCGCGCCGGTGGCCAGCAGCTTCGAGGTTCCGCCCGAGGGCGCCTGCGCTGCCCGGCCCGTGCAGGAGGCGCCGGAGACCGGCCCAGGTGCCGAGGACGTGATTCCGCCCGCGTGGCGGCCGGGCGAGCTCGTCGACTTCGGGTCCGTCGAGCGCCTGCGCGGCTGGCTGCCGGACGAGGTCTGGGAGCGCCGCGACGCGTTCTTCTTCGAGGGCATGAAGCTCGAGGTCGGTCCGTGCTACCGGCGCTATCCGGTGCCCCCGTTCTTCGCCGAGGCGACCGCGGCGAACGCGGGAAAGGCCTCGCTCGATCGCGACGGGAACCTCGTCGGCTATTCCGGCAACGGGCTTCCGTTCGCACCGGAGAGCATCGCGGACGACTCCGCCGACGCGGGTCTGCGCTGGGCGTGGAACTACCGGTACCGCTACCTGGGCTCGGGATTTCGCGGCGATTTCCGCGTCACCGAGGTCACCGGCGGCGGTCGCGGCATCACCGGCTTCAATGGCAGCTTCTTCCTGATGCCACTGCACGGTGTACCCGGCGCGGCCGACGACGCCCGCGGCGAGCGCTTCGTGGCCGGCGGATCGTTCTCGGCTCCCGAGAGCGCGCGCGGCCTGGCCTGGCGGCAGTTCCAGAAGACCGCCGCGGAGAGCGACTACCGGGCGACCGACGACGTCTTCGTCTACCTCCCGGGCCAGCGCAAGGTGCGCCGCGCGCCGCCGCAACAGGTCGAAGGCGTCTACCTGCCGAGCTACACGCGCGGCCGCTCGGTCGGAAACGTCGGCATGACGGTGAGCGAGCAGATGGTCGACGTGGGAAATCCCGCGATGAGCGCGGCCGAGCCGATCCGGACCGGCTTCGTCGGGCTCGTGATCCGCCCCAACGCGTACACCTGGAAGCTCGAAGGCGTGCGCGACGTGCTCGCGCCCGCAAACGGGAGCGAGCGCGGGTATCCGAGCGATCCCGAGCGGAACTACGGCCCGAGCGGTCTGTCGCCGGCGTCCGACCGCTGGGAGCTGCGCCGCGCGCTGGTGCTCGCTGGAGAGCGCAAGGAACCCGAAGGGATGGTCCGCGCGGTCAGCGTCTGGATCGACGCGCTCACGCTTCAGCCGCTGTACTGGATCTCGCGCCGGAGCCGCGGCGCCGTGTACGAGGTGGGAATCTTCACCGGGCGGTTCAGCGCCGACGACCTGCTCGATCCGAAGTGGCAGGGAAGCGGAACCGGCTTCGGCGTGATGCTCCCGGTCGCGCAGAGCTTCTCGGTCGCGGGGCAGGGCGGCGGCTGGCTGCGCGAGTCATTCGCGCTGCGCAGCGACCCCCCCGACGCCGAAGCCACGCGCGACTACCTGTCGATCCAGGGAATCCAGCGCAAAGGCCGCTGAGCCCGGCCGGGACCGCGTCGTATCGCGCTAGCGCGCCAGACAGGCGAAGAGCTCCTCGAACGCCTTCATCTGGTTTCCTGCGGCCGACGACGGCACGAGGATCGGAGTTCGGATTCCCGCGTCGTACCAGGCCTCGAGTCCCTCGCGCACGCGCGAGGCGGGGCCGTAGAGCGTGACGTCCGAGAGCCACTCGTCCGTCATCAGCGAAGGCACGCGTTCGAAGTCCCGGGCCGTGACCGCGGCCTCGATCGCGTTCATCTCCTCGACATAGCCGGCTTCGCGCCAGTAGTTGCGGTAGTTCGGCATCGAGACGTAGCCGATCAGCGTCTTTCGATTCGTCGCCGCGGCGGCCGCGATGTCGTCGGAGATGCAGGTCGGAATCATGTTGCCGATGAAGAAGTCCGGATCGTTCGCCCGCGCGGGCGGCAGCGTTCCGAGAGACTCGCGCATGTGCGAGCGCGCGCCGTTCGCGAAGACCATTCCCTGCGCGATCTCGGCGGCCAGGGCGATCATCCGCTTGCGCAGCGTCGCGAGCACGATCGGGGGCTGCTCGCCCAGGCGCGGGTTCGCGCGCAGCGCGGCGACGAATCCGCGGATGTCTCCTAGCGGCGGGCCCGCCTTCACGCCCAGCCGATCGAGCGCCGGCCCGTGCGAGACACCCACGCCGAAGCGGAACCGCCCGCCGGAAAGCTCGTGAATCAGCGAGGCGGTCTGCGCGTAGTCTGTGGCATGGCGCACATAGATGTTCGCGATCGTCGTCCCGAACGGGATGCGCTCGGTCGCGAATGCGAGCGCCTCGCACAGACCGAGTCCGTCGCCGAAGCTCGGGCAGTAGATGCCGGCGAAACCCCGGCGCTCGATCTCGCGCGCGAGCTCGAGGGTGGCGCGCCGGCGACCCGGGACGGCGGCAAGACTCACGGCCGGAAGCGCTGCGGATGCCATGGAGATCCTCCTCGGCGCAGTCTACGCGCTCCGCACGGGCGGCGTCCCCGCGAGTCCGCGGAGTCGAGAGCAAGCCCAGTGTTGTCGGTCGGTTCGCTGGCCAGTTGCCCATCCCCC